>JAHDBS010000383.1 GCA_020630225.1 Anaerolineales bacterium
TGGGTTTGTCTTGCATGGGTTAATCATACGCCAGTGTGCCGAATGCGGCAGAGTAGGATTTATTTGGAACCAGTAATTGTAGTGACATGACGCGTCATGTCACTACAATTACTAGAACAGTTGCCCCAAGATCTCTGCTCCAGTTCCCTTGACACATCCATTTACCGCAGCGCATAATAAATTGGAATATCTTCCAAACTATTATGGGTCGTAAAAATCTCTCTTTAGAACGCCAAACACAGCTGCTAGATGCTTTTGAAGCCTGCATTGTGCGTGACGGGCTGGCAGGGGCTAGCCTGCAGCGTGTTGCCGACGAGGCCGCTGTAAAACTGAGCGTCATTCATCACTACATTGGCAACCGCCAAGACCTCATCGATGCCATGATTGCGCGATTCATTCAGCGCTATCGCACCGAGACGCAAGTATTTTTAGGCCAACTTCCCCAGCAAGACCGCCTTTCACAGTTATTAGACTTTTACTTTTCTGAGACAGGCATTTTTTATCGCGCTGACAACACCATCATCCTCAATGAATTGATGGCGTTGAGCGACCGCGACCCAGCCGTCAAAACGCAATTACGTTTGCTCTACGCTGGTCTCTATGCCGATTTTGAGACCTTACTTTCTGAAACTTACCCAGATAGAGAAGCTGCAACGCTGCAAGCCCAAGCCCATAATCTGCTTAGCCTGTGGGTCGGGCATGCCACGCTGCGCTGGCTAGGCTTCGCTGCCGCAACGGACGCTGACGCCAGAGCCGCCAGCACCGTACTCCACACAACTTGAGACTGTTTATGACAAATCCGTTCAAATATCTATTTATTATTGGCGCGGCCATCTTGACTGGCATTGGTGTCATTGGGATGTTTTATGAAAACGTCTGGTGGCAATGGTTAGGCTGGCTCATCTGGATTCCGGCCTTTTTACTGCTGATGTACGCCACTGAAGACTACGGTTTTGGCATCGCAATCACGCTTTGGGCTGGATTTTCGGTCTTGTTCGTCGCAGGATATGTCTGGACGGCTGGCGCCGCTTGGCAAGAATATGTCACCACAACGCAATGGACAGGCTTAGCACTCACCTTAGGTGGGCTGGCTTGGCTAAGCGGACTAAGACGAGGCTAACTCACATGGGATTTATATACATTATCGGGGCAGCAATTTTTGGCACCTTAGGCTTACTAGCCGTAAGCGGGTCATCTGGTGACAGCCAATATGCAGGCCTGCTTAGTTGGGCCTCATGGTTACTGTTTTGGCCAGCATTTACGCTGCTCGTATTTGCATATGACACATTCTGGGTCTTAGGTGGCTACGCGCTTTGGGCGCTTGGCGTAAGCAGCCTTTGCGTGCTGGTTGGCCGTTTCTACTGGGGCGACAAGCACAACTGGCAACATAATATCGCCCTGCTGCTCGTGTTCAGCGGCTTATTACTCATCGGCTTGGGAGGCTAGAGATGATCAAACATCAACAACAAGGGCTATTGCCTGTAGCAGCGTACACATCGCAGGAATGGTTCAACTGGGAGATGAAGGCACTCTGGGGTCGCAATTGGCATTTTGCGGGTATGGTTTCAGATCTCGCCAATGCTGGGGACTACACGACCGTTCAAGTTGGAGCCTACCCAATCTTTGTGGTGCGTGGGCATGACCATCGCTTGCGGGCGTTTCACAATATTTGTCGGCACCGTGGGACACAATTGCTGCGTGCCAAAGGTCGCTCTGAAAAGAACATCGTTTGTCCGTATCACAACTGGACTTACTCGCTGAACGGAGCCTTGCGCCAGATTCCAGAAGAAAAGACGCAGTTTGCGGGGCAAGACATCGACAAGAACGAACTCTGCCTGTTCAATGCCAGCGTTGATACCTGGCGCGAAATGATCTTTGTTCACCCTGATCCAGACGCGCCGTCACTCATGGCCTACCTTGGCGATGTCCCGAACCACGTTGGGCCGCATCAGGTCGATAAGCTGGTTGAGTTTGAAGAAAACTATTACGAGAAAGACGTCAAAGCCAACTGGAAGATCTTGGTTGAAAACGCTATTGATGGCTATCACCTTGAGCATTTGCATCCCGACACGCTGAATATGTATGACCACAAGAAGCAGGTCAACCAATATGCGGGCAAGCACTGGGTCTTTTGGGAACCGCTAGCGGATTGGTACAAAGCCGATCTAGACAACCTAGCGCCGTATGGCATCATCGATCACATTCCAGAAGAGAAGTTGGGTGGGTATTTGTATCACTTGTTCCCAAGCGTACTGATTACTGAAACGGAAGGCTCTTGGTCCACCTTGCAGTTTATTCCGCTTGCGCCAGATCGCACGCTGATCCAAGTGCGGACGCGTGTGATGCCAATGACCACTTCCGAATATATGTCCCGCCAAACAAAAAACTGGGTCGCTTGGGGCCGCCGCCTCACAAACCAGCCCGTACGTAATGACGGTACGGATGACAACATGGCAACGGAAGACGATCCACTCTACTCTGGCGATTTCATACTGGAAGACGTGTTTGCCTGTGAACAGCAGCAAAAAGCCATGCTGTCACCCATGTATGCCACCGGGCCAGCCGCGCGTGATGAAGAATCGATCTACCATTTTCATCGGGCGATTTTGCAAGACTGTCCGCTAGAAGAATGGCACGCCCGCCAAGCGAGATAGTCAAATGCAGTTCACCCCACTCACCGTTGTCGCCCGCCGCGAAGAGATTGATGGCGCTTGCTCTATTCGGTTTGAAAAACCTGCTGGGTTTGATTATTTTGCCGGACAGCACCTGCCCATCCGCGTTTTCATCAATGAGCAAGAAGCGCGTCGTACCTATACATTGTCTAGCAGCCCGCTTGACGAACACCTACAAATCACAGTCAAACGCGTTCGGAATGGCTTAGTCTCGAACTATCTCAATGACACCATCCAAGTCGGTAGCGTTGTTGAAGCCCGCCCGCCGATTGGGCACATTTATATTCAAGGCCAGCGCGACAACTACCGCACGCTGTATCTCATTGCGGCAGGCAGTGGCATCACCCCGATGTGGTCCATTGCGCGCACTGTGTTAGCCCAAGAGCCGCACACCCACGTACGCTTGTTTTATGGCAACAAAAGCGAAGACAGCATTATTTTTCGCGAGTCTTTGGAAAAAATGCAGTCGCATTATGGCGATCGATTTCAAGTGGTGCACGCGCTGAATGCGCCCAAGAAGGACTCGTGGTCAGCCCTATGGCGTAGCGATGTAATTTATGACGTTCACAAAGGCCGGATTGACCCCGCTGCTCTGCGCTGGTTCTTAGATAAGTTCCGCCCTGTGTCACAGAACTGTGAATATTTCATCTGTGGCCCCGGTAGCATGAACACGGATTTGAAGATCGCGTTACTACAGCTTCAAGTCCCTGAAACAGATATCCACGTCGAGTATTTTGGAGCGGTCAAGAGAGCAGAAAACGTCAGTCGCGGAATTGCGGCGCAAGCAACCATTACGCTCGATGGCAAAACGCAGCGCATTCAGTTAGCGCCCAACACAACCGTATTACAAGCCGCACTAGATGCAGGGTTAGACGCGCCCTACTCTTGTCAGGCTGGGATCTGCGGCGCGTGTCAGGCGACACTTACGCACGGCAAGGTTGATATGCCAACGGCACCTGCGTTAGACGCTAAGCAGATTACGGCTGGCGAAATTTTGACGTGTCAGAGCTGGGCGGAGAGTGCAGAGATTGCGGTGAAATATCCGTAGGGGTTGGAGCTGCGGAGGTATCAAATTTGTCTTAACGCAGAGGCGCAGAGAAATGCGATTCGGATTCTCTCAGCGCTCTCTGCGTCTCCGCGTTTAATTTCTTAGACCGGACTCCAGAACGCCATCAAGCCATCACCGATGTCACGCGGTGCGCTGCCGTCTACGGGGTAGACCATAATACGACCTGATTCTTCATCTTCCAGAATGGGGAAGACAATTTCTGTGCTGTCTGGTGACCAAATCTGGTGGCTATGGGCATATTGATCAAAGAAAGGCAAGAAGCGATTGATGAGCAAGGGCAGTGGATAAAATTCCGCCAATTCGCGGGTAATGCCAGTCGCAACTTCTACAACGGATAGCAAAAACGGGATCCGTTTTTCGTCACGCTTGGCTTGCTGGCGTGGCGGCTGACTGCCGTTGGTATAGATCGTCTTTTCTTGATATTGCCCAACAACGTCTTTACTGGGCTTAACCGTGATGTAGGCAATATAGCGCCCGTTCGGTGACCAGAAAAACGCAACAACTTGTTCGGGCGTTAGCTGGCGATGTTCGCCTGAGCGCGCGTTCAACACGCGCAGCGGCCCATACCAATAGCGCACGTTATCTTCCGGGAAGACAAAGGCCAGTTCGTCTGTGACAGGGCTCCAGCCAAGCGCTAACACCCCTTTGTGCGCAATGGTCTGCCGCGATTCGACCGACGTACCTTCCACTACCAATTGACTCTTATTGGCAACATCTAGTGCCGAAAATGCCCAAAAGTCTGCATTTGCAGAGACCCCCGGCGACTGAAACACACCGGGATGATCCAACACGATGTCGTTTTCTTCGTCGTGGAGCGCGTGGAATGCCAATTCAGCGCCATCGTCCGTGCCACCAACGTGATAGATAAAGCCACTGCTGTCTGGATGCCACTGCCAAA
>JAHDBS010000015.1 GCA_020630225.1 Anaerolineales bacterium
GCGCTCGTTTGGCGTTGATCAGTTCGTTGGTGGCTAAGTAAACTTCGCCAAAGCCCCCGCGCCCAAGTAGCTTCTCGATGCGATATTTGTTGTTGATGAGGTCGTTAGGTTGGAAATGCATGTTGGTTTACTAATTTAAATTCGCGATTCACAGGAGTAATAAGTCATATAAATCACTCGAATTATTTACAACAATCGACTTCCAAAACGTGTTCATATCGCCCCGGCTCGTAATACACGCCATCTTCTACTATAGAAGTCGACAAATCAAAGGCATTCGTAAGTTTTATAGTTTCATTCTGAGGAAAGTCGTCAACACCTATTTGCCATTTGTAACAAAGTTTATTCCCACTAGTTGCTTCCGTACGATAGAGTAGAGATGATGCGATTGGCTCATCATTGACTAAAAATTCCACTGTGAGCGGTCGTACAATCGATTCAAGCTCACTTCGCGATCCAGCACACCACAAAAAATTCCAGCTATACGCCATATTATTCGGCTTTATTCGATAATAATTTTTTCCGGGTCTTGTAATCTCATTCCAATTTGTCAATTGCCAAAGCGATGGTAGATTACTTGCGTTTGATTGAGTAAGTGAAAATACTCTAACCTCACTATTATTTGAAGCTGTCCGTAATGTTGGTGTACGACTTGGTGTCTTAGTTGGCGTTGCAGTCGGCGTGTTAGTATCCGAGGGTATGTTCGTCTCGGCGGCGAGTTCCGTTCGATCTGCCGCAACTTCTGACTCAGCAGTACTCAAAGCTTGCATTGTTCGCGTAATTGGACGGCTATCCAAAGTTGGAACAAGTGTAGACGCTTCTGAAACGACTGTTGTGGGTAAGTCATTCTGCCCAAGTTGCATAATTCCAATTACACCTGCCCCAAGCAATAGCACACCAAATAAAGCCCACAGCCAAACCGAAAATTTTGAGCTGGCTTTTGGCGGCAATGGTAAAGATGAACTAACACTCGCTTCTACTTGCGGTGTAGGTCTTTTTTCAGGCATAACCGCAGGTGCTATTACCTCTGGATCAACAACTGGTTGTTTGTCTACAGTAGGTGTTTCCACAGCCAATGCTACGGATAAATCTTCTCCATTCCAATAGCGTTCTTCAGGCGCTTTTGATAGCAACTTTGTGATAATCGCACTCAAATGTGACGGTACGTCGGTCCGTAAGTCAATGACTGTTGTCCCCGGCTTCATATTTTTCAAATTGCGGCCTGTAAGCAAATATGCTGCAATCAGCCCAACTGAATACATATCTGAGGCGCTATTCAAATAACCAAGCTCACCGGCCTGCTCAGGCGACATCCACGCTGGTGTGCCAGGATGTTTCACCTCGACGCTCAATTGTGAGCGCTGGCTAGCGCCCCCTGGCATTTGAGCCAGACCGAGATCTGCAATAATTGCGCGGCCATCGCTATCAAGCAAAATGTTGGTTGGTTTCAAATCGCGGTGGACAACGTCGCGATCATGCAATGCGGCCAGACCAAACGCTAAGTTTTTGAGTACAGCAACAACCTTTTCAACAGGTAATGTCTGCCCATAGCCGAGATCGTCCAGCCAGTTTTGTAGACTGCCGCGTTCGGCATAGTCCATTACCAAAGCGAGGTTATCGTCATCTTCTTCTAGACGATGAACTTTGATAACGTGCGGCGAGCTAAGGCGCATGCCCAACTGTGCTTCTTGTTGAAAACGCCGCCGGAAGTCGGTGTATTCAGTTGAGCCAAGGCCCGGTGCTTCGCGGGTGAGGACTTTTAACGCGTACTGTTTGCCATCTTGCTCATCTTTAACCAGATAGACTTTGGCAAAAGCGCCTTCGCCGATTTCGCGAATGAGGGTGTAGCGGTTGAAGAATTTCATAATTAGTCTTGGCGGGCGCCGCTGTCGTCAATAATCAATTCCGTCATGACACTATCGCCAATATTGAGCTTGATGGGCACGTTATTACTCGAGTTGATGCGAATTTTATTGCGGGCCATGTCTTGCGCATTAATCACAATGCTTTTATCCAATTCAGCAGTAATAGGAAACGTGAATTTGAATGGCACCATCGGTAGGCGCTTTTCTTTATCTTGGTAGCGAATCTCTATGCCAAGCGTACCTTCTGTTTGCTTCGGCTGAATTGTTGCCAATATGCGCCAATAGTCATAGGGTTGAAGCGCGTCACTTGGACGAATAACCTCTGCAACGGGGGCAATATTGCCACTAATAAGGACTTCGACATTCCAAGCACTGTCACGGCCAATGTTTTTGACTTCAAACTGAATCTCGTTTTCTTTATGGAGCCACAGATGCCCAGACGAGACTGTCTGAATTTTAATATTTGGAATTGGATGCCGCTTCGCAGCTTCGCGAAGTACGTGCTGAGCTTGCGAAAGGTCATCATCGTTGATATGCAGTAACGCCGCCCGGCCCACATAATCTAAGGCGCGCAGTTCGTCTTTTGCATATTCAATGGCGGCGGCTACATATGAGGTGGCGGCTCCTAACAAGTTACCATCTTCTTCATATAAGGCAGCACTGGCCTGGTAGCAATGGAGGTTATCAAACGCAATAATTGCCTGACTACGAAATTCTTCGCGGGCTTGTCCTTGAGAATAGTGCATGGCTAACGTCCAGTGTTTTGCGGCAGTTTGCCACTTGGCACGCCCAGCAAACAGCTGCGCTACTTCATGATGTGCTGCAGCGCCCATGACCAATGGAAAGACAAACACTGCGCCTGCTTTTGTTCCAACCACCAACCGATTTGCAAACACTTGAGGCTGAGTCGTGACCGCATGTTCTCGGTTTTCTTTCCCATCAACGGGGTCTGCCACTGTATGCAACCACAACTGCTTTCCCGTTTGCAGATCAAATGCATAAATATTGCTATGAGTATCACCACAATAGAGAATGTCAGTCGTAATTTTTGGCATTGCTCGTACTGACCCAAATGTATTGCCAGTCCAAGACGTTGCTTGCGAATCAGGCGCGTTAAACTGAACCGTGTGCTTGTCTCCGCCATAGGCCACGCCAACATGAGCGACAACGTCAGGCGGACTAATTGCCACATCAGGGTATTGCCATACACTTCTGTCTGCTAAATTTATCGCAACAATATGCTGATTGCAGCGTCCATAAACCGTGTCTTTTTGCACCTGTAGCTGCCCCTTGACTTCCACACCTTGCTCAGACAATAGCTGCGGGGCAGGAGCACTCGTAAAGTCATTACTAATGAGATAAAGCCCTTTACCTGCGGGGTCGGGCGACCCTACAAGTAAATGGCGACCATCTACCGTAACGCTAAAAGCAGTGGGCGCATTCAGCATGCGGTTGCTGCCATATTCGACTGAAGGGGTGACAAGCTGGCCTGTCAGGGCATCAAAGACTGTAATTTGCGCTGGTTGATTGTCAGCCATACTACAAGCCACATAGCCCCGCTGCTGCACAATAAAGGGCGCTGTCGCTATAGCGCCTGACACCACTGTTTCCCAAAGAATTTGGCCTGTCTCAACCGCAATTCCCAACACTTTACCGGTTTCAAAAATCGCTTGACCTACACTGGCAATCGCGATCTGGCTCCCGTCTTCGCCTACGAACAAAACCACACCAGGAACCGCGCTAGACGCAGTAACATTCCAATGCACTTGCCCAGATAGAACATCTATACAAGCGACGCCTCCTTGCGATTTACGCCCATAGCTTGCTAAGGCTTTACTGTCTCCTATATGCAACAGCTGCGTAATCTCAGTGTCACCCAAAGAAAACGCATGGTAAAACGCACGCTCTTCGTTGGGTAAACAAAGCTCTAAGCGGCGTTCTTCTTCACACTCTGGGCATACATCAACAGACGGCGGAACGAAATGGTTATTTGAACAAAGGATCATACGTTTTTAGAGAACTTCTTTTGATCTCTGATTAAGCTATTTCATTCATTTTTAAATTTAGCGACAAGATCCACTAATGTAATCACACAGAATTGCGCCAGCCGCTTGACAATGGCGCATTGCTACAGATTTGGCCTCATTCACTGAGGAGTAACCGTCTCTAAACCAGCTCATTGTGGTTCCATCTGGCAAATCACCAAGGACGTAAGCGGTACAATTCCCTCCTGTTTCATTATGAGAGATCCCCGTACAGGATTGAGCGTCTTCTAAACAAGCCCACACCCCATTTACACATTTAGCGACCTGAGAGGCGCTACAAGACCCATATCCACATCCTTGCCATTGGCCTTCATTCGTACATGCATTAATGTTAGAAGACGTAGGCGGTAGTGTTGACGCTGGCGCTGCCGGAATAACCGTCGGCGGTGCATTTTGCGTGAGCCAGATTGACGCTTGTTGGGTCAACTGCCACGCTGGCATTGCAGTTGGCGGAGCTGGCGTAAACGTGGGCGTATTGGTTGGGCGGCGTGTCCAAGTTGGCGTGCTCGTTGGGCGGCGCGTGGCTGTATATGTCGCCGTTGCAGTTACCGTTGGTGTTCTTGTGTTTGTTGCTGTCGCTGTATTTGTTGCTGTGGCAGTATTTGTAGCCGTTGCTGTTTTAGTCTGCGTAGCTGTCGCAGTCGGTGTAAATGTCTGCGTAGCCGTGTTCTCTACTGTCAATGTTGGCGTTGCTGTGGCAGTAGACGTTTCGGTTGCAGTTGCAGTGAATGTCTGTGTTGCTGTAGCCGTTGAAATTTCAGTTGACATTGCGGTTGCCACTATAGTTTTCGTAGGAATCGTTGTCGAAGTAACAGTTCGCTCAGCCCCAAACATCGTCCCAAGCTGGGTACGTAAGGTTGTGACCCCAAGTAGGCAAATACCAATACCAAGTAAAACTGCTCCTAATAAATACCAGCGCCATTTGCGCGCAGGTTTAGCAGTTGGCAGCGCCTTGCCCAAATGTGCAGAAACAACGCTTTCAGCAACATCGGCTTCAGCTACCGTATTAACAGGCACGTAAGTCGTCAACCGTTGGTTGAGCTGCTCTGCGTTCCAGAGACGTTCACTTTCGTCGTAAGCTAACATGTCTACAACTAAGCCGTTCAACCAGTCTGTAGTTTCTGGACGCATTGTTTGTAGCGTCGTCCCCGGTGGCTGCATGTTGTACATCTTGCCAGTCATCATGTAAACCACAATCAACCCTAAGGCATAGATGTCTGAAGGCGGGCGCAAAAAGTTTGTTGTAGCTTCCTGTTCAGGGCTTTTCCAACCTGGGGTTCCTGGATGTGACGCTGCTGCACTGACACCGTCGCCGCGACTACTTGTTCCTGGCACTTGCGCTAAGCCAAAGTCCGAAATTTTGTAATTCCCAGACTGATCAATCAGCACATTACTCGGCTTAAGATCACGATGGATGACATGTTTGTCATCCATCACGGCTAGGCCCGCTGCCATTTGGCGCAGGAATGTCACCACGTCTTGTTCAGAGAATGGAATTTCTGCCAATTTACGGCGTTCACATTCCTCTAGCAAGCTCCCTTTCGGTGCGTACTCCATGACCAGCATGAGCGTTTCTTCATCCCGTTCAAAGTCATGCACTTCAATTAGATTTGGGTGCTGTAAGGTAGCTCCCAATCGCGCTTCCTGCTGAAAACGGCTCGAAAAGTCTGTGAACGCATCGCTCCCAACACCGGGTTGGGAGCGGCTCAGCACCTTAAGAGCTCGCAGCTTATCTAACTGTACATGCTGCGCAAGGTAGACCTCGGCGAAGCCGCCTTTTCCAAGCAGCTTTTGTATTTTATATTTGCCATTCAGAATGGCATCACCTTTTTTATAGACCTGTGACATTATGTATTTTTTAAAATTGAAAGCATTACGCCTAGTCTCATCTTTCCGCAACAGGTTGAGCAAAAGTTTTGTTTTGGCTGTCTAGCCCTGCCAGCTTGTTGGTCAACAACTTGATAGCCCTCTTTACATTCAAGTCATTATGACGTGCTAAATAGACCTCGGCGAATCCGCCGCTGCCTAGATGTTTTCAATGGTATAGCGCCCGCCGAGAATTACCTCGCCGGGCCGGAATCGTGCGGACTGCATACTTCTCTTCTCAACGCTCTGTGTGACAGACAAGGAGCTTATTATTTTCTATATCAGTTAGGTGTGAAATATTTATTTAAAGCGTTCGTTTCAATAATTTAGACGCTGCTAGTTAGCCTAAACTACATAAGTAGTCGCGTCTACAAAGTTTCATCAAACATCATTCTTGCTTGTTTCGGGTCGAAATTCGCTGGAAATTTTGTCGTTGCATTGTATTTACTTTCAGACCAGTCATAGTTATTAATGAGATCTTCACCATTGCGATCTTTCGTAACGATTTTTGAAAGATCTGTGCCGCGAAAATCACACCCCGATAACGTCACATATGTAAAGGCCGTATCTTTTAAATTAGTGTACGAAAAATTTGCATTGGTAAAATCAACATGAGCAAAGGAAGTTTGTCTAAACTCGGCTCCACTAAACTTAGCGTTTGATAAATCAGCGGACTCAAACTTAGCATTTTGTAATTTCGCTCTTTGGAAATCAGCTCCTTGAAATTTGGATTCCCGAAAATATGTACCTTCCAATTTTGCGTCTACCAAAGAGCCACCAGTACTCTGACAACGTCGAAATTCCGAATTCATCAAGTAACTCCCGTCAAACTGAGAAGTTCCAAAATCACAATACTTAAACACTGAATATTTCAATTCGTCAGAAAAATGGCTTCGAATAAATGCCGTCTCTCGAAATTCAGCATTAGTGAATTTGCTGCCAATTAAGTAAGTCTCCGTAAATCTGCATTTACTCAGTTTCCCATTGGCGTATGCCAAGGCGTTCAAAGAGGCATATTCGTAAAAATCAAGATCATGAATATCTCTGCCGTTCAGCGTTAACTCGTCCAATGCCCCAGATGTCAACCAGCTTCTGCCTTTTTCAGCAATGGGCCTATCACGTAAGGTTTTGACACTATCTTGCGTAAATAATTCATCTGGAGAAGAAATATCTCGGCGAATTACGATTGTTTCTTCTTTATTGCTTGCTATGGTCTTTCCATAATCAATTACGCCAACAGTTAGCCCAATGCTTATCAACTCCATCGCTGCATTTGCGCGTAGTTCTAGGACCAAGAGGCAAAATAGATCTAAAAACGTATTCCATTGCATAGCAATGTTACGCATTGTTACTTTTTCGAAACTCAAATAATCTATCTGTATTAGCTGACCAGCAAGTGGTGCAATTAACCCAAGCAGGTAAATAATGACTCCACTGATAACAAATCGCCTTGCCCACTTAAATTCAAAATCTGTCCAGTCTAGCTCTGGAAAAAAACGGAGTAACATATTGGACTAACCCGGGATCTGCTTCTGCCCACAGAACGGACAATAATTCACATCATTACTAATTTCACGCTGGCAATTTCCACAGCGCAGCACTCCACTTGATGATGTGCCCCCGCCGCTGCTATTAACTTGCCCAGACCCTGTATTCACAGTCTGTACAGGATTACCGCCTGAGCCAGTAATGATCACGCTAGAAGCATTATTACCGCCTTCTGCCCCATAGCGCGATTGCGCAATGCTTATATCACGGGCGTTGTCTAAAGCTTTATCTGTCGTGCCACCCATTGCGCCGAGCGTCTCACGGCGTGCGTCTTCTGAAACTGTGCGGATGTCACGTTGGTTTTGCTGCATCTGATTTTGCATTTCGCCGGCATGTTGCTTTTGTTCACGCAGCATACGCTCATACATTTCTTGCACAACAGGGCTAGTGTCTGGAGAACCAGCCGCTGCTGCCTTGAACTTTTCTTGAAAGGCTTTGGCAATCTCTGCTGAATTTTCGGCACTCATTGCTAAGATTTGTTCCGCGCTCATGCCTTTAAGGGCTTCGGTCGCTTTCAGATCTTTAAGTAATTCCGCCTGTAGCCCTGGGCTCATTGCAATTAACTGATCTGCTCCAAGATTGCCCATCTTTTCAATACGATTTAGCTCGTATTGACGTTCAGCTTGTTCACTGGCTGCTTGTTGCTCTAACTTGAACTTATCTTTTTCCCAGCCAGCTTTGTCGCGCGTCATTTCTTGCTCAAACTTATACTGGGCGCGTTCTTTTTCAAGTTCTAGCCGTGCGCGTTCTTCCGCAATGCGCTTTTCTTTCATTTGGCGCAATGCATCCATTGCCAACCCTAATTCTGCTTTTTCTTGACGGTGATCTTCATCAAATTCTGACGCTTTATGCGAAAGATCACTTTTACGTTCCAGGTCTTTCATGCGCTGGCGCACTTGGGCTTCGCGTTCGTCTAACTCTGCTAGACGCATCCGGCGCTCTTCTTCTTCTTGCTGTTTGCGCCGGCGCTCGGCGTCTTCATATTCACGGCGGCGGCGGGTATCCTCGTCTTCTTGCTGGCGGCGCTGACGCTCCCATTCCCACTGTTTGTTTTTCAGTTCTTGATCGCCTTCCATGCGCGTACGTTCAATGCGCAGCTGAGATTTGAGTTCTTCTTCACTAAAATTGGTACGGTTCTTCAGTTCCGCTTCACGGCGTTCATAGTCACGTTCTAATTCGAGCAAGGCTGCCGCATGTTGCCGCGCTCGCTCTTTATCATCTTCGTCCGTTTGGGTTTGCTTATCTGCTGCGGCCCATTCAGCATATAGGGCGTCTCGCTCGCGTTGTTTCAATTTATTTTCATGATCAATCGTGTTCATGAAGTTATCAAAGTCTTGCTGTGAGCGCACTTCGTCCATTTTGCCAGCGAGAATTGCTGCGCGGGCTTTTGCCCGAACGTCATTACGGGCTTCTAACTCATCAACCTTCTGCTGCTCAACACGAATTACTTCAAGTCGGTCAATTTGATCTAGATTATTATTTTCGTGAATGAGTTCTTGCAGTTTGCGTCGATGCCCCTGCTTTTCTTCCGTTTCACTTAGTTGAAAATAATATTTTTCTTTTACACGTTGCTTTGCATCATAAGCTTCAGTGTTGAAGTCAACGGTCCGAACTCGCACAATTTCAAGACCAGCATCTCCTAAAGGCCCTTCTAAATGGTCTTCAAGATGCATTTGCAGCGCTTCTTTGGTGCGCAGGTCAGAGACAAGGTCTTTCATATCCCGTGTCTGCAACCATTGCTGTGCGCCATCGCGCACATCGCCATAAAAATAATTACTAAGTTCCGTGATACTGTAGTGTTCGCGCCCTTTCATTACCGTATTAAAGAATGACACAGAGCGGCTATCCATCATCTGTACAGTTAGCCGCACAGTTAGCCCAATTCGGGTACCGTCAGCAACTTTCAGGTTTTCAATCGGAACAGAAATATCGACGGGGGAAATATCGGTCAAGATTACATCAACGCGATCTTTTGCTTGCAATCCCACCAAGCCCTTGAAACGTTGGGAAATTGAATCCATTACATATTCACCCGGAGGAAGTTCACCGCGTGTCATGCCGCCTTCAATAAAGATGGCATTTGTGCCTGGCATTACAATTAATTGACTCTTAAAAAAGCGCTTGACGTCTTTTACTTTTACATGAGTCGCAAAGTCTTCGGGCTGACGTGCCCAACGGTGTGTTTCGATTTTTCGGTTGCGGTTCCAAATAGCCATGGTTGTAATTCCTCTGTGTTTTTGTTATAGCGTGATACTGGTACTGGCGCTATTTCCAGTTGTAAATTCAATTGAAACGCCTAAATGGCCTGTTCTGTTAGCAGGCAAATTAGCCTGTAGCGTGACTTGACCTTGCCTGCCATTCTTCCAGCGATCTGTTTCCTTGTGAATCAGATTTCCATTCAGGAACCAATAAACGGCATACTTCATGCCATTGCGCAGACTGTTGAAATCAAAGGTAACCGTCGCTTGGCCTGCTGTAGTTGCTAACTGCAGATTTTTTACTGTAGTTGTGACCTGTGCCTGCGTTGAGACACCTTGCCAGGCGGCCTGACGTGCGGGGACCTTCTCAACTTTTGGCATTGGAACTGGCACAGGTGTCGGCGTGGCAAACGGGAGTCTAAGTCCGGCTTCTTCCAGTAGTGGTGCAGCTAAATTAGTCGGACGAATGCCATTAATAAACCCACCTACTGGGCCAACAATTTGGCCATCTTCTGTTAATGGGCGTATGTCTGCCGGCGGCGTATCATAAGACGCCGTTGCAATAGTAGGCACACCCACCAACTGACCGAATTTGTTTAGGGCCGCCCCACCACTATTACCGCCCGCAATGGTTGCATCGGTTTTGATCCAAGCGCGGTCAGTTGCTAGCCCACGCTGCGGATTGAAGCCAGAAACATTGCCGCTGGTGTAGGTAATGGTGTCTCCACCAATATTGGGATAACCTAATACCGCTAATGAATCACCAAGTTGGACAGCGTCGCTGTCAGCAATTGGAATAGCATCTAGCAGCAAATTCGAAATCGGCTTTTGCTGTAAATCACAGACGATCTTGATTAAGGCTAAATCTAATTCCAAAGAATACGTAACGATTTGTGCCATAAATGACGGTTTGGGCTGCGTACTTGCGCTTGTATTTAGCGCAATTACTAATACGTATTCAGGCACAGCCTCTCCCATCAATTGCGGTGCAGCAACGTGGCAGTTCGTTAGAATATAGCCTGTACTTTCGATGACAGTCCCAGTCCCTACCCAAGCACAGTGTGCTTCAGTCTGGCTAGTACGCACAAATGCCTGAATTTTGACGACTGCCCGCGCGGCTTGTTCAAGATCAAAGCCTTCTGCAGACACATGAGAATTGTTCGTTATTTTCATTAATTACCGCCCACTGCGCAAAAACTGTGCCCGCGCTTGCCATTGTTGGTCAAACTCAATAAGCGCATTTTTTATATTAACTTCCAACTGTGTTGTATCTCTATCCGTCATAAGCGCTTTTTGTAAGCGCTTTGTCATGTTTGTCAGATGTGCACTTTGTGCTAATAAGCTTGCGTCATGGTCTAGCATGGCAGCGAATTGCATTTGTGTAATCTTTGCTTCTGTCAAATAAGCAGCATTGCCCAGATCCAGATAACTAAGCTTCTTCATAGTTACCTTGACATCTTTTTCTATACCCTGCATTACATCCAACGCTCGGCTTTCATTTTGCAGACGTTGGAAAATGTGTTTCCGATAGGCTTTCACACCTTGTAATACGTATTTCATATCCGTCTTCAGTTGTTGGCGTACTAATGAGTCAACATCACGACGTTTTCCATCGCCCATTAGCGCTAGCAGTTGTCCATTGGATGCAGTTGCAAGGTCTTTAGCGATCTTATTCTGAACAAGAAACATCGCCCCACCGCCAATAATAAGTAGCGGCGCAGTGATAAATGCAACACCCAAAAGCTGCTGTAGCCCACTCTGCAATTGGTCGGCAGTTAGCACACGCCAGACGCCAATCCCAACGCCAGCAATTAAGATACACACCAGTGAAATCCGTAAAATACTTGGAACCCACTGCCACTTAGAAATAGCTTGAGGTAAGCTATCTTGTTCCGCACTTGGTACCCAGACCCTTAACCTTTGCCGCAACGGCACTTCGTTATTAATAGATACCGGTTGTTTATATAGCAAAATATTAGGTAGATCACGCAGTAAGCGCTCTCGCATTTCGGGCGTAGCACTTCCCAACTGTGTGGCAAGACGCAATCGTTTTTCGCTATTGAGTTCTACGCTGAGTTCGCTTGCCATATCCATTAGCAAGTCTTCCCAACCGGTAATACTGTGGATCCGATCCATTACTCCTTGGGCATTTTGCGATTGTAAAAACGCATTCCACTTATTAGCTGTTGCAGGTTTGTGGGCAAATGCATCCAAACCCATAACACCTAAATCCACAACATCTGTAATCGTCAGCCCCCAATTCTTGACCTCATCATTTAGCCACAGCTTAAATGCGTCAACGGCTGAATATGGACGGGATTGAAGGCGGTCAACCCAGTCTAGTGTGGTGGCTTGCGATCTAAGCCTTTCTGCCAATTGCAACGCAAGCCCGTGATTTGTAAGGGCACCATTGTGTAAGACCAACTGTTGATAGAATGCAATCGCATCACTTACGTGTAAGTTAATAACAGCATTTAGCTGATATGCACCGCCATTAATATCTGGTAACGGCGCAATTTTGAGAGAGATCGTCTGTGCTTCGGCGCTAACGAGTGCAAACTGCATTCCGGCTATATTACCCAGCACGCGTTCACGCCATGTAATCACCGGCCAACTTCCAGCAGGATACGTTTGAATACCTTTAGCATCAGTCACGATGCCTTGGTGTTGCTTAGGCACAATCAAGAATTTATTGATGGTGCCGGCAAGATCTGTGAATGCGATTGATTTACCTAACATATACTTAGATTTTCACCAGTTTCGAACACACATTATAAAATTCAGAGCAGACTCGGATTTGGGTTAGCAAATTAGATCTAACTCCGCTTTTGCACCATGCCGGATTCGCTCTGGGTCGTTTCGATAACTGTTGTCCAGCCGGGTCAACATGACTAACCGCATATTTGCTTGTTGGTCAGAAACTGAGGTATTTTTGCAATCAGTTGCCATGGCAATTTGAACCGCAGTTAGCAGTCCTAAACTCCCTAGATCGCTACACAGCTTGCTATGAAACAAATTGCTATAGCTATTGACAATGCGTTGCGCCTTTTCAGGCTTCCCTTTTTGCCGTGTGCGCCGCACCCAGTCTTGGGCAAGTGAAACAGACTTCGAAGCAACTTTCCGGACAGCACGCTCCCCAATCAGCGACAAAATCGGTTCTAAGACAGGAACAATCAGGACATTTAGGGGGACTTTTTCCCAAGTCTGTTTGCTGAACACATTCCCAACCATTCCGGTTGCCCATTTGCTAACCCAGTCAGTAATGCCTTCACCGATTGCTTCACCAAGCGTTTCTGCAAGTTCATCTGCAAATTCATCACCTGCTTCAGAAAACATTCCCCAGATATCATCACCACTTAAAGCGATCGTATTTTGAATTGATAGCCGCATTTTTTGCAGTAAATAACGCTCAATCCAATTGCACCAGCCCTGAACAACAAATTCAATTGAGACACAAATCTCTTCCACTTGTTGCGTAGGTGGTGCCGCAGAAATCCCACACAATTGCGCGTATACAGGCGCTAAGAGGTTCTTTTCTTGTAAAGATTGGCCTAACGTTGTTGCGTCCCACAATAACCCATAGCCCAATTTATGGCGGATAACGTCACGCGCCACCTGAATTAGCTGGTTGCCATCTAACCTTGTCGTCTCAATTGGGCGCACTAAACAGCCTTTTCCCGGCAGATAAATGGCTGCGCACCGATGTAGTGCACTGACTGAACAAAACGCACCAAAATAACCAGATACCTGTTTATCAAACACCCCTGTAGACGCGCTAACAGTTGAGCGATTTGGCACACTACCCACCTGCGTAGCCCCCAACTCGATTCTGAAATAGTCCTCAAACAGTTGGTCAATGCCACGCACCAAGTCTTGCATTGTGGCGCTGCGATACGTTTTCTGTGAGATATCACGCACCCAGACTGGTTCAGTGACAGCACTGGTAATCTCTTGTTCAACTTCACGCCGACGCGGTGCAATCTTTGCTTCAAAATTTTGAAAGAATTCACTCCGTTCAACGCGATCTTGCAACGCGTTTTCAAAATTGCTAATGTAGTCTTCAATTGACTCTGTCATGTCTATTCTCGTAAACCTGATCCACAGCGGCAGCAGTACAAGCTGTCGTCTGTATTACCCGCATTACATTCTTTACAGATTTGTAAGCCGTCTATGACAGCCACAGTTTTGTTATGTTTTGAAATTTCGACTTTATCGCCCTTCTGTCCGTTCACCATATCGCCTTGGATCTGTGTCAATTTGGCGCCAGGATGTAGCACCGGCCCGTTATAAGTAATGTTTGCTGCAACGGCACCCTCTTGCGAGTTATTCTTTCCAATTACATGTACTGACAGTCGTACGACGTTGTCAAAAGTATTACCATGGATGTCTTCCCATGTGACCTTGACCCTGAACGGAACGTTACGCCCAGCTACACCATCGCGTGGCATTGCATGCAACTGTAAATTCTTTTCCCGCCGTTGCATCAAATTTGGGGTAGAAGTCAGCTCAGCATCTCGCACAATTTCAAACTTATTATCATCATCGTCAAGCGTAACGTAGATGTTCTGAGCACGGCGAAATCCAACATTTGTTAAGGTTAGGTTGAAGATGTTCCACTCCCCCTCCTTAAATCCGCTTTGGGCATCACCAGACAAATCTAAATACGGCTGCTTCCTGAGGAAACGAATTCGTAACGCATAGCGCTTTACTTTCTCTAAATCACCGGCTGCAAACCAATGGTCACGCGCCTTTTCATACCAGCCTGCAATGACCGGATGTCGAATTTCGTCGTCCTCGTCACATCCAGCTAAAATGGCATCATAGGCTTCAGCAATATCTTCAACATCGGCTTCATTCTTTTCGAGCGCTTGGGCGTACAACACCAAGTCGGCATTATCTTTGGCATAGCGCGGCAAGCGTGCCCAAGCCCACGGCTCTCCTTCTTGTTGCGCCGCTTCTTTTAAAAGGGCGTAAACTCGCGTGTCGTCTGCGTTGGCGGTTTCTAGAATTTGGACTGCGCGCTGATAGTGCCGCGCGTCGACACAATGTTCAATGGCTTCTTCAAATTCTTGGTTGTCCAAATGCATCTTGATAATGCGTTCGAACTCACCACGGTTGCCTAACTCACGCCCAATCTTGCGGCGCATGTCCTGACCTTTCGCCCCAGCCCGGCCATAAGCGTCAACAGCGTCTGCAATATAGTCACTGGCATAATACAAATCGCCTGCTTTCAGATAATCGCCTAGCTGAGCATATTGTTCTGCAGCCGTTACCTTGTCACCCAAGCGTTCATTCATCCGAGCAACAGCACGCGGTTGATCGACTTTTTCATAGGCGCTGCGGGCATCATAATATTTATGTTGTTGTTCATAAATACGCCCTAGCGCTGCATGATCATCAAGCAATTTGTAGAGCTCAGTTGCCTTGGCGATATCATTTAAACGCCCTTCATATAGCTTCGCTGCTTCTACAAACCCTTCCTGTGACGATTGCAGCACGTATACCAACGCAGCTTGCTCCCAATCTTCGGCAACAAGATAGTCTTCAACTGGAAGCAGTTCTGTCTGTGTTTCGCGCCATTTGATGCGGCTTATCTGTCCGGCATGCGTGCCAATCAACAGTCCATCACCAGCAAACACGGGTACGGATCGAATCGGATCGATATCATTGCCCTGTTTGAGTGAGACTTCCCAACGCAGCTGCACGGTCTCCGGCGCTAGATCAATCGCATGCAGCGCGCCTTCCCGGTCGCCATAGTAAAAGACATCATCATGCAGAGAAGGATCGGCGCTGTTGCGGGTTGCCAACTCTCGCTGCCAAGTGATGCTTAAGTCAGCAATGGAGGCCGTAGCAAGTGCGTATTTTTTACTTTCATTACGGGCAATAAAGACGATTGTGTCATCAGTCCAGCGCAGCGGCGCGTGATATAGCTTTGAGATTTTGCAACTGTGATAAGGCATTTCACCATCTAGCACGCGGTGCAACTGTAGCTTGCGTTGATAGGGCAACAGAATATGGTCTGCATCAATCGCCAGCGGCATAAACTTTGGGCTTTTTTCAATGGCCCATTTACTAAGCAAGCTGCCATCTTGCGCCCGAAAGACTTGGGCAATTGTGGTGTTGTCAAACAGGGACGGAGTGCCAAACGTCACGAGCTTTGGTTCAGGGCCATCCACCCACAACGGTGGATGTTGAGTCCTGCCTGCCAACTCCTGCTTCCATAATGCACTGGATGTCTTGAGCGAAAAACACTGCAGCTCGCGATTAGCAGTGATAAAGTACACAAAGTCATCACGCAGCACTAAGTCTGAAAACCAAAACGTTTCTGGCGCATATAATAGACGCGCTTTCCCATTAGTCGGGTTCAGCGTAAACAGCCCACCTTGCCCGGCCTGATGCATTTCGCGCACATCGCTGGCAGCAACATAAAATTGCGCCCCATCACTAATGACTGAATGTGCGACTAAACCTTCGCCTAACCGCATACGCCAGCGTTCTTTACCTGTTTCCGCATCAATACCAATGAATTCACCACCATTGGTTGGGAAACACGCTATGCCATTGGCAATCGCTGGGATTGCAGTTGGTGCCCCGCTGCTACCGCCAAGGGAGTCGTTGAGGTCAGTCGCATTAGACCAAACGCGGTTTCCCAGCGTCGCGGTTTCTACGGGACGGCGCCAGTCGCAGTGTTCGCAGCTGTTGTTTGCCCCGACGTAGTGGGATTTGTTGCAGAAGGGTGTCACAAAAACTCTAGTCATTTTGGGTTTTCTGAGCCCTCGCTACATGTAAATTAAATCCGACTATGGCTGTTAACATACTTGGGATACCGCTCATAAATAAAACAGTCAACCCAGCCAATAGTGTAATTACACCAAAAGTTAGATTCAGTGTATTTCTATTTTTAGGCCAGTCATTTAGAACGTCCTTTTGAATTTGTTGACCAAATCTTTTCCCGGCAAAATAACCACCTATCAGTAGCAAGCCTATCCATAAAACAAAAAGTATTCCTAGAACTAGACTGGTTGACATGCTTTCGATTATTACAAGCAAAACGAAAGAGCTAACTGTGCTGACCATTAGCAATAGTAGTGAAAATTTAGTAGCTCTAATTATTAAGTTGTTTTTCCAGCTCACTTGATTTTGATTATCATAATTAGAAGCCTTATCATTGTTTTGAGGAGCACGACTTTGATTTTTGGCAACCTTATGCAGTGAACTTGACTTTTTATAGAACTGTATATTTTCAACAACATCCAAAATCCGCTCAGGACGATTATCAATAACTTGAGCAACTGCGGGCGCTAATCTAGAGCGCAGTTTAGGAGGGAGCGCATCGAAATTTGGGCGCTCAACTAGATGTCGAGCGATGATTGCATCTGGTGTTTTGCCATCAAACAGAATGTTGCCTGTTAGCATTTCATACACAACACAGCCAAAGGCATAAATGTCTGCCTTTGGCGTTGCTAATTCACCGCGCCAAAGTTCAGGCGCTTTATAGCTTGGTGTTCCCATCGCACTACCGCTAGAATGCAAACTAGAAAATTCACTGTTGTAGACTAATCCTAGGTCTCCTAAAACGGCTTGGCCTTTTTCATTGACCAAAATATTCGATGGTTTTACATCACGATGAACAATTTGTTTTTCATGCAAAGCATGCAATCCATCGGCAATGTTCTTCAATAAAGGGAATGCTTCTTCAAATTCATATTTGCCTTTTTCAGCAATGACATCTTCTAACGTTGCAACCATTAGCTCAGTCGCAATAAACAAACGGTTATCGACTTCACCAATTTCGTAAATTCGCAAAATATTTGGGTGATCAATGCTAGCCAGTGTTTTAGCTTCGCGCTTAAAATACTTAACGAAGTTCCCATCTGCCATCAACTGTGGGTGCAACACTTTCAGCGCGACTTCACGGTCTAGGCTGGTATCAATGGCTTTGTAAACTGTGCCAAATCCGCCGCGCCCAATGACTTCTAACGTTTGGTATTTTCCGAGGGTAAATTGGTCTGTTGGCTCTTCCATGCTTCTCTCTATTAACGCAAAACAACGATCAGGCCTGATCGTTAAAACTTATCTCGTTTGAATACGCTGGCAGAGCATGCTGGATTCCTCCTGTCTAGCATGCTCTGTGTGTTACGTAGCTAATTTATTCGCGCGTCTCAACCCAAGTCTGGTAGCGGTTTACATCCTTTTGCGTTGTTTCTGGCTTCACCACCGCAAGCGCTTGTCCAAAATCTGCTTCAGAAATTGGTTCAACGTTGAGTTCGTATTTGCGCACGGCATCACCGCCCTTTTCAACGGCATCAATTAAGCCGGGATTTGCGCGCTGTGTCATACGTGACATAGCTTCTTTACACAAGCGTTCAATTTCACGCCCAGAAAACCCATCTGTTTTAGCAACCAATTCAGACGCAGAAAGCACACTTTGCAACCCGCGCTTTGCCAGTTGAATATCTAAGATTGCTTCTCGCGCATCTGCATCTGGCAGCGGAATGTAAACTTTCTTTTCAAAGCGGCTCAAAATTGCTTTGTCGATGAGCCATGGCAGATTTGTGGCTGCAATTGTTAGCACGTAAGCATCACTACCTTTCCCAGCTAGGCCGTCTAACTCAGCCAACAAGGTAGAAACCAAGCGTCGTTCTGCGCCGCTGTCGCCACCGCCGCGGGCGGGTGTAATCGACTCAAACTCGTCAAGAAACACCACGGCTGGGCTCATTTCACGCGCTACTTCATACAGCGCACTGACCAATTTCGTGCTTTCCCCAAAATATTTTGAAAGCAAATCACTCACTTTTACGCTAAAGAAGGTGGCTTGCAGCCCGTTAGATGTTGCCGCTGCCAGCAACGTTTTCCCTGTGCCGGGCGGGCCATAAAACAGCATATTGCGTAAGCTGCTCAACTCCACACCGGCAGGCTTTTGCGCAAGTGCTAACCCATAGGCAGTTTTGATCTCACGCTTTGTATTGGCCAACCCGCCAATGTCATCCCAATCTACGGGGACGCTGGTGATTAGATCAAGCGCCTGCTGACGGAATTGACCAGCCTCTTCAGTTGCGCCCTGCGCCCGCTTGCTGACTGTTTTATCGCCGATCTCACGGTTTGCCCGCTGCCCTTGTGCGGTAGCTTTCTTCTCTAGCGCGGCAGCATTTGCACTGTGCCGGCTAGCAATATCAGCCCGCTGTTTAGAGGTGGCCGTGTCGCGGGCATAGCCAGCATATTGCCGATATAACTCCGCGCACTGCCGTTCTTTGGCCGCAGCCTGCGCAAAGCGCCCGGCGCGTGTTAGCTTTTGCGCTTCGCGGTACGTTTGCTTATAGCGTGAATACACGCTCCCGCTCAGGTCGACCCCGCCGTGATTTGAGTTCCGTTTTGACATAAAAATGACACGCGTGGGATGCAGGCTGTTGCAGCCTGCATCCCATTAAGTTGTGCACTTCGGGTTTAGACGAAGTCTTCCATGTCATTACTAAGGCGATTGGTCAGCTGCTCTAGCTGTTGATCAATCACTTCCGGTTGATCGGCGGCATCACGCGCTTGTTGCATGGCGAGCATGATTTCATCAACATCTGGATCTTCAGAGATGTTGTTCATCAGATTATTGCTGCCTTCCAGCTTGCCGAGGATGTCTTCAAACTTATCGAGTTGGAATTCACCTTCGAGGCTCGCATCGTCAATGTAGCCTTGCAGCGTGTCTAGGTCTAGCCCACTAATTAGGTTGCTAATGCCACTGTCATTGAGCAAGCGTTTGTTTTCTTTCAATTGCAAAAAGCCATTGAGGATGCGCAATTGCTTGGAATATACGCTAAGCGTTTTATCCATATTGCGGGCCTGCATATCTAGCTCTTTGATTTTGCGCGCCCGAATGCGCAATTCGCGATCGCTTTCTCCACCGGCTGCGCCTTCGGCAAACACTTGGCGTTTTTCATGCTCAACCTGCTTGATATGGCCCAAGACCCGTTTTTCTTCTTGTTCTAAGCGCAGTTTTTCACGCTTAATATCATCAGTGGAAAGGTCGTCTAATGTTTTGGGTTTGGCAGGTGCTGCAGTTGGCTCATCACCAGGCACTGCCTTTGGATTGAACAGTTGTGAGAGCACGTCGATAGCGACTTCACCAGCTTTTTTTGCAAATGGATTGTTGAACATAGAATCTCCTTTCAATCAGTATTTATCGGCGATTACCGATGTGATGTAGTTATCTTAGAATGACTAGCGATCCAGCTATGTGGTTTCAGAACAGAACTGGAATTGGCATCTAGCTTAAGAACAGTCGCAACAAAAGCATCAACCCAAGCACATCACAAGCGAAACCAAAATCCTATTAGGTTTGTTTATTTTAGCGATATCTAAACCTAAGTCAAACAATTCTAGACTTCGAACGAAATCAAGCATAAGCATTAAGCCAAATCACGCTGTATAGCATTATTGCGCTTCTAATCTGTACGGAGGTATATAACCAATACGAGGAAATCTTTCAAAGAATAGCCAAAGATAAGAAACAACGGCTAATCAAAAAGGAACTAAAGTATCAAGAGTAACCAACTAATTATGGCAACAAAATAAAAAACGAATATCCTTGTACAAGAAAGCTACTTTGGAATAGCTTATATGTCTTTCACACAGCGAAACCCTATATAGTTAGTACGCATATTTTTAACATGCCACATATAGCCACTAGCTAAGACCCCTGTCGTGTTAGACTGAAATGAGCCACCTTTTATCATGCCCAGCACTTTTCCTAAGGCAGTGTCTTGACACCACTCGTAAACATTTCCCACCATGTCAATACAGCCAAACGGACTCAGGTTGCGCTGACTATGGTCTTGCGAGTCAGAAATAGAAACGGTCTTTCTATTTGACGCCTTCCCTTTGAAATTACAATCCTCTTCAATCGGTGGCGTATCACCCCAAGGATAAAGAGCGCCCTCTAAGCCTCTACAAGCTTTTTCCCACTCTAGCGCAGTAGGCAACCTGCCACCAACCCAACTACAATAAGCACTAGCATCTTTATATGAAATATTTACCACTGGGAAATTTTCTTGGTTTATTGGATGCTTGCGCGTAGCGTTATCCCAATGTGTAGGCACTTTATAATTAGGCGTAGCGTCAATAAACTCCTGATATTTTGCGTTCGTAATTGGTAATTTAGAAATCTTATATGCACCTGTTTCCTTTCGTAATAGGGGTGCACCATATAAAAACGTACCAGCCGGGATACGTACCCAATTAGTGTCAACGCGCTCCTCGATTGGTTTGGAAATTTCATCAAGAGCAGCTACAAATTCATCTGCTGTTTGATACCGGTCATGCACTAACGGGGCAAGTCCCTTTTCAAGAACACTAGTAAAACCAGGGGGCACATCAGTTTGCCAATGATCTGGCAGATCTGGGCGTTCCAATACATGTTTTAGTAAAAAGTCTTCCATTGAATTGCCTGTGAAATGTGGGCTACCTGTCAACATTTCAATTAAGACACACGCAAGACTATAGACATCTGTATGGCGACCAATTTTCTGTTTTGAAAGTTTGACTTTTCGATCCGCACCAGCCTCTGAAACTTCACTACTCCAAGTTTCTGGCGCCATATACCCCCAAGTCCCTTTGATAGCATGCGTTTGCATAATTGAAACAGTTTTGTCACCACCAACAACCTTTTTAGCGAAACCAAAATCAACAAGATTTGGAACATCTTTAGCATCGAACACGATATTTGCTGGTTTTAAGTCACGATGAATAACGCACTGATTTTTATGGTTATAGGCGTAATCTAAAGCATTTGCAATTTGCCTTACAATTTCTAAGGCCTTGTCCCAAGTGTAAGTAACATCTTTGAGCCTTTTCGCTAGCGACTGCCCCTCTAGGAACTCCATCGCAATATACAAAAGACCTTGCCATTCATCGATTTTTATTACGGTTACAATATTTGGGTGATTTAGTCCCATCAAAAGAACGCCTTCATCAATAAAGCGCCGTGCTGCATCGTCATCGCTAGTAAGTTCAGGTTTTAGCACTTTGATCGCAACTAGTTCCCCTTTACCCGATTTAGCCTTGTAAACATGCCCAAATCCGCCTTTATCTACGGATTCAATAATTGTGTAGTTACCGATTTGTTTCATAATCATCTTGTAAATGTAAACCCTTGCGGCAAGTTCGGCACGGTGCAGTTTGCACCGCGCCGATATAGATTTGCGCTATTAATTGTCTGGCGGGAGTAATTCAAGGCACCTTTCCTGACTTGGAATCGTTAGCGTTGTACCAGCTGCAACCCGTTTAGGATCTTCAATACCCGACGCACTTTGAATACAAGTGTAATAATAGAAGTCACCATAGAAGTCTCGAGCAATCCCCCCTAACGTTTCACCCGAGGCGATTACATAAATTTGACTAATATCAGTCTCTTCAATAGAGCCTACACAGTCGGATACTGGAGGACTACCCACTTGATAAACTTCAGCCGGGAGCGTAAGAGCCCCTGAGGCCTGCATGTTAAATGGTCGTTCACAGCCAAAGTGTTGTTCATAAATATGTGCATACCAGCCATCGTTCAACATGGTTTGTAAGGTGGAATCCAATAAGGCAACCGTTCCATTGTTACCAACCGGAGCACCTATAGAATAAGGCTCTGCTGTTAGCTCGCCGCCAACCACATGCAAATCTTTTTCGTCCTTTGCAAGTGCTTCAAGGATTTTGCTATCCGTCATATACGCATCAGCATTACCAGCCAAAACTGCATCAATGGCTGCCTTTCTAGTATTCGCCTCAAATGAGCTAATGGTATCTGTATCAATATCAAATTGCTCAAAATCTTCTAGGCTCGCTAATTTTTCACTTCCTGTTGTGCCTTTTGGAGCAACGATTCTTTTGTATTCAAGATCATTAGCCTCATTGATACCGGAATCGACTCGAACCATTAACTTTTGTCCATCTTGGAAGTAATGTTGCGAACATGCCATATTTTCATCACATCGTGTTGCGGTGGCTGTTGTAGCAGCAATGATAAAGTCCACCTCTTGATTCGCTAGTGCCTCAAATCGCTCAGAATAGTTACTATTATTTGATGTAGTGACGATTACAAATTCCACCCGATCTGGAGTTCCAAACCAGCGCCTACTAATTTCACGTGCAATATCAACATCAAACCCACGAACAGCATCTACACCTTCTCCTTCCGCAAAGAAGCCAAAGGGCGGTGCATCATGGCGCACACCGACCACTATCTTTTCTTGCTGACTGAAATAATCCCAGGCCTCAGCACTAGTTTGCAACAGTATACGTTCAGGAAGCGTCTCCTCTTCATTTACCGCTTCTATAGGTATAGGCGTATTTGTAGCAGGTTCTGGCACAGGTGTAGCTGAATCGTCATTTGGTTCTGACACACTAACTGCAGCAATTGTGCAATCTATCCTGCTATTGCTAACCACATCACCATCTGGCGTAGACGCACTCACCATAACAATGAAAGGACTTGAATCCTCAGCAACAGACTCATATCGAACCGCATACCCTTCCCGCTGAGGTAAAGCACCCGCGCCAGTTGTAGTCCATGAAAAAGACACATTTGCAGGTGTAGGTGCATTCCCAATAGTTTCAACGGTAAATGTATACGCATTGCCAGGCGTAATCTGACATTGACCTGAGTCGCTTCCGCCAAATACAATTTCAAAATCTGGCAAAGTCTGTTGTGAAGAGCAGCTAGCTAACGCCAGACAAAATATAAGAAGTAGTAATTTATAAACAAATTTCATAGAAACATCCTTTCTGAATTGGTTACTGTGAGGTGAATAAAAGCTTAATTGTTAAATTAGATTGACAATTAGGCTGAAAGAGGCTCAGGTTGATTAGGTCTTGATTTTGATCCCCATCGCTTGTAAAGAACAAGTTACATCCATCTTGATCTACGATAGAAAACTCTGAGTCTGAAAAATCAGAAGACCAATTACACTGGACTTGTTGACTGTCTAGCAAGGTTCGCGTACTTTCCCCAAATACGATTTGCGTCACAGCATTTTGCTTAATATCAGGGAAATTAATTACACCATTTGCGCCAACAAATTGGACATGTGAAGCATCATCTTGCATCAATACAAAATCAATATCTTCTATGTTTGACGCAAGACACCAAGCCGGATCTGACTGATACCGAAATGCTAATGTCATCGTCATCGCACAAAAGCTGAGCAAAAACATAAAATAGCGCGGGGTTGCATTTCGTAAACTTAGTAAATGACAAGCCTTAAACACGAGAGAAATCAAAACAATAAGCCCTCCCCATAACATCCAGCGTTGAATCGGAATATATTGGAAAAGTAGGCCGAATATCAAGAACAGACACCACCCACTAAAGAGCCCTAGCGTAAAGAGAAAAACTGTTTTTATTGATGGCATTGGCATGATGATTGACGTAACGAACGTTGTCCTTTGGTAGTGTTGGCAGCCCCAAATACGCGGGTGTATATGTATATATAGAAATAATGAAAATATTTCTGGTTTTTCCTTAAAATATTCAAAGGCAACTACATAAGTAAAGTGAACAACTGATTGCGCGCTTTACTACCGGTGCATCCCAACTTTTCGACGCTTTGCAGAGCCTAGCGCTTTCTCTAAGTCTGCTTGCAGCGCCAAGTTTGGCTTTTGCAGCATGACCTTTGCCAGCCCAGCCCTGACCAGTTCAATATTCACGCACTTGTTACCCACATATACGTAACACAGATCCCGCCCATAGCGGTCGCGTTGTCGGTGGTCATAGACCAACTTGACCACGCGATCTTGCACTAACTTGCGATTGAAGGTTTCGGCTTGGCGGGCATACGGGGCGGCACGCCCAGATGGGGTTTTGATTTCCGGCGCGTCCATGCCGATGTAACGCACGCGGGTGCCATCACTTAGCACAATGGTGTCGCCGTCGATGACATGGGTCACCCGCGCATAACGAGCGGGCGCAGCAGGGGTGTTGGCCGTGGGTGGCGCTGTCCGCAGCCGGCCCAGCACGTTGCGAATGTTGACGCCAATGTCAATCAGGTCTGGGATGTTTTTTTCGAGGACGGTGAGGACAACGTGGGCGTAGTCGTAGAAATCAAGGTCGGTGTTGGTGGACATGCCTCGATTGTGGCAGAACTACAAGCAAAATATTAATTTAGACTACAAAACAGAAAATGGCATTGTAGATTACTAATATAAGATACGGCTTTATGAAATCAGCATTATAATCCAATTGATTTCAAATCTACTCCAGAGTATTTTCAGGTGCTAGGCTACATCGAAACCCAACGAATTGACTCCAGATACTAATATCCATAATTCTCCACAGCACAGAATTTATTGAGGCTTCATCTTCAAACCAAGATCCGCCTCTTACAACACTTCCATACCGAATAATTTCACTTGAGGCATCAGGATCAATTTCAAACTCCCCTGATGTCCATTCGGCGACATTCCCAACCATATCAAGAAGCCCGTAATGACTTACACCTTGAGGATATGTTCCAACAGGAGCAGTGTTTGTTGCACCATCATCAAAATTCAAGTCTCCCCAACTATTCTCGCAACTAGCGTCGCAATAATTCAAAAACGTACCATCAAAAATATTGCCCCATGGATACAAATTGTTTTGGGGGCCACGTGCTGCATTTTCCCATTGAGCCTCGCTTGGCAAATCTGCATCTCTCCAGGCACAATATGCGCTTGCGCCATACCAAGACACACCCACAACTGGATGATCTTCTAAATTTAAAGTTGTTTTCCACACGCCATCTTCTAACACGATTGAAGAGGTATCTGGGCTAATCCACACTACATCTTCAGTATGGATACTATTTGTTTCATTTAAAAAAGTCGCATATTGCGAGTTTGTTACTTCATATACGTCAATATAATAGTTATCTAAAAACACTTCGCGAACCGGTAAGGTCCTTTGGTACAACGCTGATCCCATGGTAAATTCGCCTTCAGGGACTAAGCGCATCACATGGCCTTTCATATCCATAATTTCAACTGGTAACGCTGTAGGTTCAGGGGTGTTCGTGACTGTTGGCGTAAATGTTGCGGTTGGCAACGCAGTGCTTGTATACGTTACCGTTGGGGTACTAGTAGCTATCTGTGTTACCTCAGCAACGCCAGATGCAGGAATAGCAGGTTCAGCCCCGCTATCACGCAGACCAAAAAACAGACCAACGCCAGCCAATAACACAACGCCTATTCCCGCTGCAAGCCAAGGCAGAATTGACCGCGCCTCCCTTACCGGGTACGCCGTCGGTGGTGCAACATCTTGATCTGGCTCTTGCGCTGGACGCGCAACTGGCACTTCCGTAAGCGCCGTGACCAAGGCTTTTGCAGTTGCAATGCGGTCGGTTGGTGCCTTGGCTAATCCGTTTGGTAAGGCAATTGCGGCAAGTTTTGCGCCTTCCGGCCATACCTTCGGCAATGTCGGCTCGCCCATCACATGCTGCTTCATCAACGCTACTGGCGTCTTGGCATCAAACAGCATCTTACCTGTCAGCATTTCGCTCACAATGCAGCTGAGCGCATACACATCCGTTGCGGGCGAGATCAGGTCTGGGTCACCTTCCCACTGCTCAGGCGCCATGTAGTTGGGTGTGCCAATTTGGCTGCCGGTGGCCGTGAACGAATCGGGATTATCGGCAAGGAGCTTGGCAAAGCCGAAGTCGGTCAGGACGGCGTTGCCTTTGGCATCGAAGAGGATATTGCTGGGCTTAAGATCGCGGTGAACAAGGTTGAAGTCTTCGTGGGCATAGGTTAGCCCGGCGGCAATGTCTTGCGTCACTTTGAGCGTGGTGGGCCAGTCGAATTTACCGTCGCGATTAAGGCGCTGCGATAGAGAGCCACCAGGTAGCAAGTCCATCACAATGAACAGCCGATTGTCAGCTTCGGCGAGGGCTTGTACCCCTACAATGTTGGGGTGCCGCATTTGCGCGAGCAGTTGCGCTTCGGCTTTGAAGCGCTCAATGAACTGCACATTGCGCATCAACTCGGCGTGTAAGACCTTGATCGCGCGGTCTACGTTGAGCACTGGGTCATAGGCGCGGTAGACCGTGCCAAACCCGCCTTCCCCGAGTTTTTCTTTTAGTTGATAGTGTCCGAGTTGCTGTATCGTCATAGTTTAAGTAAATAACCTACGAGAATTATTGACGAATTTGCAAATTTTATTTGCCCCAAATATCAATATTCAACTTCCAATTGCCATTTTCTTTAACTAAGGACTGCTGTTCTTGAGTCTGATTCAGTCCATTTTTAGGCTTCACATTTAGCACAACAATTGCCACGTCACCATTAATAGTTTCATCTACAACTTCAATTTCTGGCCAAAACTCAACGTCGCTTTGTGCTTCGATAGCCATTTCAGTGAATATCTCGCGCCACGCCTCTTCGCCGCCCATGCTCTGAAGCGAGCTTGCTGACAAATACGAAACGGCCTCATCCACTTCTCCGGCAAAAAGTGCAGCATAATAATTGCGAACTGTATCGCTAGGGCCTGGACTGCTACACCCTACTAAACCCAACATCAACATTAGTAAAACGCTACTTAGCGATACTTTGATTTTCATTTTATAACTCCTGTTTATTAAGGGGGGATAATTTCAAATACTCACTGCGCATGAGCAATGAAGGAAACAAAATTGGCTTTGTTCCTAAGGTTGGAATATTAATCATTACTGGTGCCGCTGGTAACAGATCTAGGCCTACGTCTAAAAATGCTTTATAGACCAGTTCTGTGCAATACATTGAATCGTCAGTTTCCAATGAGAATTGCGCATCAAACGATTTCTGACCAATCCAACCGGTCAAGACATCCAACGCCAATGGGGTGGCCCAAGCACTCTCTTCGTTTAGTCGAAAGACCTGATGCGCCTCGCTTCTAGCCAAATACGTTTCAATTGTAGAAAGCTTTACTGTCCCATTAGCATCAGGCTCAATATCTAAAATCATAACTTGCGCATTTGGGTAAACAATGGCGATGCCAACATGCGTAAACTTGCTACCATCATCCAACAGCAAAATAAGTCGGCTATTGAATGATGGGCTTCTTCTAAACACGAAATCACCTTCACGCAG
>JAHDBS010000384.1 GCA_020630225.1 Anaerolineales bacterium
ACTGGCTATCGGAACTTAGACAATGTTCGCATTGATCTGGCAAAAGAACGCGACCTTGAACATTTGGAAACAATTAAGTCGTATCGTTTACCCGCCGATGAACGCATTAAGCGCGTTGCATCTGTTTTAGATGCCCTTGCCAACCTTGAAGGTGGAGCCAAGCAAACATTGCATTACACAGACGTTGCGCCGCCATTTGTAATTTTTGCGGTGACGAAGGGCGGCAATAACATCTTTGGTCGCGTGGTGAGTGCGGACAGTAAACGGCTACCTGTCATCAAAACTGATGTGCTGGATGAAATATTGGCCGTTTATGCGGATGAATTGCTCTCAGATGTTTACATTGGCTGGTCTAAAGGTTACTTAGATGGTCAGCGGCAAGCTGTTGAGGACTGGGCGCAAACGCAAGGCAATGTAAATATTCTGCACCCGCGCAAAGCTTTTGCTGCTTTAGCAGAACAGTTGACTGCAAACCCAAGCTGGCTAGATTGAGGTGCCACCAATGCGTGTACTAAAAGTGGTAGCGGAGGGGGCAATGACCTCCTTTCGCTATCCGCATTTTATGCAGCAGGTGCATCCGACGTTTGAGATGCCGCCGCCAGCGACCATTTATGGGCATGTGGCAAGCGCGCTTGGAAACTGGTTTGCACCACAAGGGGTCTTGTTTGCCTATAACTTCACCTATGCCGCAAAAGTTGTCGACTTGGAGCATATCCATGTCTTAAGCCGTAGCTCCGGCAAAATAAAAGGAACCCAGTGGCCAAAGACACTAGAGGGCAATATCAATCCGTTTGAGCGGCATCTGTTATTTCAGCCCAAACTCACCCTGTATTTGAATCAACCCGACTGGGTAACTGCTTTCAAAAGCCCACACTATGTTGTTACGCTTGGACGGTCACAAGACCTGATGATGTATACAACCGTAGAAACTGTAGATCTAGAGCAGAAAAGTGAAGCTTATTTTGAAAGCACATTGTTGCCATATGACATCAATCAGATGGCGGCGCGTGGGTATACGGTGTTGATGCCGCGATTCTTGGATCACAACAACAATCGTTTTCCAAGTTTTGAGCGCTATAGCGTGTTGAAAGACCGCTTGCGCTCGGATGAGTTTATGCAAATTGGCGAACGCGTTGCGCAGTCTTACTGGACAGACCCAACTGAGCCACAGCATAAGGGGATTGCACGTGGGATTTTCTTTCATAGTTTTGTGGACGCTGCTGCATGACACCGAAACCTTCGATCTGGCCGCATAAGCAGTCGCACCTCTTAGCCAAAAGTGCTGACCGAAGTGAAGGGGATGGTCCTGAAACACTTGCAGACCACACGTGGCTAGTTTTATGTCGCTTGCGCGATTTTATTGTGTTACGCCAAGACATTCCTAATACCTTGGCGCGGCCAGATCTTTGGCACTTGCTTTATTGGGGCGTATTTCTACATGACTTCGGCAAAGCTATGCCTGGGTTTCAAATGTTGTTACGTGGGCAAAAAGAATATCAGCCGAGTTGGGCTGGACAACGCCATGAAGTATTTTCATTAGCATTCTTAGACTGGATTGCGCCTTCATTTTCAGATGAGGATTTAATGCATGTGTCGCAAGTTATTGCGTCGCATCATCGTGATTTTGATCGGATTTTTGAAGTTTATCCTCGAAGGAATGCTGTAGATTGGCAAGAACACTTTACCGACTTTTCTTTTAGTGATGTACAACTGCTACACGAATGGCTAGCGTCTTGTGGGTATGCATGGGCGCAGCATCTAGGGCTAGACACATTTGGCGTGAGTCCTGTTTCTATTGATGTAGCAGTAAAGCCAGATTTTATTGAGACAGCGGCAAAACGTATTTCAGTCTATTTGAAGCGTTTGAAAAAGCATGAGAAAGAAAAATTGTGGCAGCTAGATGTAAAAGCGGGTCTTGAAATTGCATTACGCGGCATGATTTGCAATGCGGATCATGCCGCGTCTGCCCATTATCCAGCGCCATCTACGCTGCAACTCTCAGCGACACACTTATTAGAAACACGTGGCATTACGTCACCGCATGCCCATCAATTACAAGCACAGGAAACAACAGGGAATGCGATCCTGATTGCTCCCACAGGAAGTGGGAAGACGGAAGCATCATTGCTTTGGGCGGCGAATAATCTTGGAGCTGGTGTCAATCGTTTGTTTTACACCTTGCCATATCAAGCCAGCATGAATGCAATGGATTTGCGCCTCAAGGAAACGTTTGACGTTGACCCAACGGTAGAACAAAGTAACGTTGGCCTATTGCATGGACGTTCTACCCTAACAGTCTTCAAGCGTCTGATGGAACAAGATGCTTACACAGCGAAACAAGCGAAATTTCAGGCGCGTGAGGCTAAAAATGCGGCCAAACTGAACTATCCGCCAGTACGGGTGTTTAGTCCGTTTCAAATGTTAAAAGCGCCGTATCGGCTGAAAGGCTATGAAGCGCAGTTGGTTGATTATTTCAATGCGTTGTTTATTTTTGATGAGATCCATGCGTATGAAATTAGCCGTTTGGCGATGATATTGGGTCTCATGCAGTATTTGCATGAACAATTTGGGGCGAACTTTTTTGTCATGACCGCCACCTTTCCAAAGCTGCTTCAAAACGAATTGCAACAGGTCTTGAATAATCCTCCTGTTATTCGGGCGAGTGATGCGCTGTTTGAATCGTTACGCCGCCATCGGTTGGAACTGATAAATGGTGAAATTGTTGACGCTGCAAATTTAGAGCAGATTTATCAGACAGCGCTTACTAGACAGGCGGTCTTGGTGGTGTGTAACTTAGTCGATCGTGCCCAGCAGGTGTATGACTTTTTTATCGCAAAAAATAATGCCGCATTAGACGTTGAACTTCTACATGGTCGCTTCAACATGCGTGACAGAAATGAAAAGGAAAAGCGCATTAATGCGATTGCTGGGCATGCTGTCTCACGTCCAAGAACACCCACCATATTCATTGGAACGCAAGTTGTTGAGGTGAGTTTAGACGTTGATTTTGACACGATTTACACCGAACCAGCCCCATTAGAAGCGCTGATGCAGCGCTTTGGACGTGTCAATCGCAAACAAAAATTACCTGAGTTAGCCCCAGTACACGTCTTTACTGCACCGATTGACGGTCAAAAAATTTATGACGAACGATTGGTGCAAAACACGCTGCAAGTCTTTGAAACGGTTGTCGGACAACCGATAGATGAAGGCGCAGTCAGTCATTGGCTGGACACGGTTTACTCTGAAGAATACTGCACTGAATGGCGTGAAACATTTGCTGCGGCACTGAAAGAATTCAAAGCTGCATGTTTAGACACATTACAAGCCTTTAATTCAGAACGGATGTTGAGAGAACAGTTTTTTGACATGTTTGACAGTGTTGAAATTTTGCCAGAATGTTTTCTTGAAGAGTATGAAGAATTGTTCAACGCACGTGATATGCGTGCGAGGGAGTTATTAGTGTCTATTTCTTGGGGGCGACGCTGCCAAATAGCGAATGCAAAGCTTTTATATCCGTTTTCTGATAATAAGAAGCACAATTTAGATGTTGTAGCACTTCCTTACACTAGTGAGCGCGGTTTAGATTTTTCACCACTTTATAACGACTAACACTAATGCAAACCCTTCAACTCACCTTCAACTGCACCGCCACCAGTGATCTCAATCTTGGCGGCTGGAATGCCGGTAGCAATATTCGCGGTGCGTTAGGCCAACGGCTGCGACGGATGACCTGCGAAGAACGCACCCGTACCGCAGCGCCAACGGCAGACCATGTCTTGCATTGTCCAGCGTGCCGCATTTTGGCGCAGGAAACGGAAGAGACCAAAGGCAATGTGTACCGAGCCTATGCCTTGATTCCGCCAACTGCACCACAGACGCGCCAGTTACAAACAGGTGATCCGTTTCAAGTGGGGCTGCGACTGTTTGGGGCGGGACAAGAGTTCTTGCCACATTTTGTAGTGGCCCTTGGTGAAATTGGACAGCAAGGTGTTGGTATTGGACGAGGCACATTTCAGCTTGACAGCATCACCGCTGAAAATCCGTTGACCCTAGCAAGAGAAGCCTTGATGTCTGCTGGTGAACGCTATGTCTCGCTGCCAGAAACGTTCATCAACCCAATGGATGTTGAAGGCGCTGCGCAGCAATTGCTTAGGCGAATGCAGGCTAACAATCAAACGCATTTACAGGTGCGCTTTCAGACTCTAACGCGGCTTATCGCAGCGAAAAAACTAGTCAAAACACCAGACTTTGGCGTGCTGGCTGGCCGCTTGTTTGACCGTATCGAAGCGTTGCACAAGCAGTGGGGCAATGGCTGGCCGGATGTGCCAGTAAAAGACTTGCGCCAGTTAGCCGACCAAGTGCGCTTGCTCAGTTGGGATGGCCGCTGGCAAGAAGCGCGAAGCGGCTCGCGGCGGACAGGTCGAAAAAATCCCATTAGCGGCCTCGTTGGTACCGCCATTTATCAGAGTAACCACTGGAACGAACTGTTGCCGTGGCTGGTTTGGGGGCAAGTCACGCAAGTTGGAAAAGACGTTGTCAAAGGCAACGGGATCTATCAAATTATGCTCTAGCTGATAGCTGATAGCTGATAGCTGATAGCTGATAGCTGATAGCTGATAGCT
>JAHDBS010000385.1 GCA_020630225.1 Anaerolineales bacterium
CCAAACGCTTTGAACTGCCAAACTATGAAGCCAGCGGCTACACCATTGCCGACTATGGCTGGGACGGCGGCGAATTGTTCTCCCTGACAGATCCCCGCCGCAATGATGGCTTTGGCACGGTGTATGTGTATAACCAAAGCACTGCGAAACAGCCGTTAGTGGCAAACCCGCTTGGCGCAGGGCAATGTTGTTATCGAGATTTGAGTTGGAACAGCAGCAACACCAAAGCCGTCTTTGCCTTCCAAGATATTCAGGAAGCACCGGGCGGTGAGATTGGGCTGTATGTAATTCCAGCCAGCCAGATTTATGACGGTGGCGCGGAGCAGATACCGTTGCCAGAGGGGTTCTTTACGAATTTGAAGGAGCAGCCGCGGGTGGTGTTTGGGCCGGGGGGGTGATAGACAACGTAAGAAGATCTTAGTATCTCATCGGAATGGAATGAATAAACAAGCAATAGGCATTGATGTAGACCGTTCTGAGAATTGCTCATCTAAACGTCCACGCCAAGTTTGGAGTCGATGTAACCAGACGTCCCCTGACAAAAACTCTAAGATACTGTATGTGGTTTCTTTTAACTGTGCTGCTGTGCTTTTGAGAACAAACTCTTCTAAACCCTGCTTATAAGTTTGTGTGAGAGCAGTTCGATTAGCCTCGGGGATCGTTTGTAGGTCTAATTGCATCAACACTGACAAGCCCCGCCGCAATCCTTCAACGGTTTCACCACGTTCAACAGCCGACTTTGCCAGTCCATAATCAACACCGATTTGTATACTCTTAAAATCAGAAAGGCTCCTAAAATTTTCCCAAGCATCGTCAAATTGCTTTAGTCGTAAGAATACGTCTCCCAATACAACTGCTAATGACGGATAATCTGCACCTGCGCGCCTTGCTTTATCAAAGGCAATTTCAGAATTACTAAAATCTTGCTCAAAATACGCTTGTATTCCATCTGATAAGGACATTGCTTGCAAGAGGCTAACAACTCTCTTATTCAAGCTATTGTCTGATGGACCCTCCAGCGGAAGCGTGTCACTTGTGTTTAGTTCTAAAACGATGTCCGATAACTTTCCTAAAGCCTGTCTAACGATTCGCTGTAGTGGAGATTGTGGAAGCTTAGTCTGTTTCTGTAGTTGCATAATCTCTTGGAGCGAACCAAAAGCACTACTAAAATTCCTGTGATCCGTATGATGCTTGAAGGATCGACTTACGCGAGGAAAAGGCATTTGATCAGCTGCATTTTGCAACGCATTGTCAGCGAGCAAAACATTACGAGCATCCGGAGCAAGTCGTTTGGCATATGCTAACGCAGTTTTAGCAGACTGAGATTTCTGCATTTTTTGCAAAATATAAGCAACTGCTACCCACTCATTTGCAGCAACATCAGGAGCATTCAATGATTCATAACATCTTGCAAGAAGAGTTCGACACTCAACGAGCGTTGGCCTAAGCTCGGCAGCAAGCAACAAACTTTGCACCGCTTTTTGACGTCTATTTTGCGCAAGGTACGTTTTTGCAATTTGCATATAAGATTGAGCGGCCTCACGCTGCTGCCCCATTTCAGCATGGATATAGGCAATACGACCAAGCGCACCAAGTGAATTACGCGAAGTTGTATGCGCCTGCTGATACACAGCTAAAGCGTCGGCTAAGCAGTTCATTTGTAAATACACTAGACCAATACATGTTAAGGCTGTATAGTCATCTGGCCTCGCTCTTAATGCTAATTCATATGCCTTAAGGGCAGATTCCCATTCCTGCTCCCAGGCGAAATGATGACCAGACCGAATGTAATTATTGTATGCCTCTTGGTTGCCTTGCATGCCTGCACCCGTTTATCTACCATTACTACTCCAAATTACCAGAGCTCTAACGCGTTTTAGATTTAGTTAGTCATAGTTGAACAAGGCTACAAACTCCTCATTTTCAACGGTTTGGTTGACGGTTATTGAATGCGTTGGGTTTTGCACAGAGAAGGTGTCAACATGAACCCCGTTCGGTAATCTGACCTCTAAACGATAGTCTCCCTCTGGCAAGATAACTGCTGATGAACTTCCAGATGCCACTTCCACTTGACGTACGGTGGGGCCCGAAAATGTAAAGGGCAGGTTATGCTCAGTATTATTTACTAGAGAAATAGTGCTTTCTATTGATTCTTCCGCTGCAGTTGGCTCGATTACAACAGGTGTACCGATAACATCGACTGCCTCTGCCGTTTGCGTGTTTTCAACTTGTTCAGTCACAATTGCATAATCTGGAGTAACAGTTGGCAAATCAGATCCAGTCACGGCGTCCTCTTCCACATCATTACTATCGACCGCAGGTGTTGGAGAAGTGGTTGGTGTTGGCGTTTCCGTTGGTGTCGGCTCTGGTGTAGGCGAAATATACAACGTTGGCACAGCAACTGTTGCAGTCGGTCGGTCTTCATCATTACCTTGACCTTGGATACTTTCAGCGCTTGGTACAGGAGAAGCATCAGCGATTGCGACTAGGGTTGCAGTTGGGCTATCTGCAACTAAATCTGCAGGCAGTTGTGGCGAAGTTCCAGGGGCCAAGACAACATAAATCATCATTGCTGCCGCGCAGGCAATTAAGCTTAGAAGACCGACAATTGTAACCTGGATGTTGCGACTTAGTTTTTTGAATTGATCAAACATAGGAATTAAAAAAGAGCGCAATGTTCTAAATGAAACATTACACCCTTCGGAAAATCTTGCATCGCTGTCAAGGGTACAGCTGATAAATTTGTATAGTTATTATAGCCTTTATGGCTATTTTGAAGACATAAGACTTCGTATGAATTTAGTTGATTTTTCGCATAAAAACAATTCTTAACAAAGACAGTACAGTTCTTACGACAATACTTAGGTCAGAAATTGCATTCCTTTTTGTTGCATATTCAAGTTCGATCTCACATTTATCTTGGATCATCGCTTGGTGAGCAATTTCTGGATCGCTTACTCCGACTAACATATATTCTTGTTGGATATACTTTAGCGTTGCTGGACTGGTAATACCAGGCATAAAAGCCCAAATGCCTTGATCTTTTGCTGCAACGTCTCTCGCTAACATCTTAGTTAATGGCCGCGGGCCAACAAATGCCATTTCACCTTTTACAACATTCCAAAGTGTTGGAAGCTCATCTATTTTCCAACGCCTTAGTCGAGCGCCTATCTTCGTTATTCGCGGATCATCGCCAGCAGTTACGTCAGGCCCAAGTTGATCAGCCCCAACAACCATGCTCCGAAACTTGACCATTCTGAACTGTTGTTTATTCTTACCCAAACGCTGCGCAAGATAAAGGACTGGACGTCCTTGAACTAAATACAACCAAATCGCAATGCCTGCGAGTATTGGACTCAACAAGATTAGCGCAACGCTTGCGACGCCCTTTTCAACGCCCATCTAAAACGAATTGTGGTGAAAACAACAAACTATTCCATGCGCCCAATGCCCACGCTAATTGTAGGATTAGATAGACAATCGGAACATACAGACAAATCCGAAAATTTCTAGTGATCAGAAAATTCCGCATACTATCAACGCAATATGGCACAATGAAAAGAAGCCCCAGGGCTATCCCAATTAAAGGCACCATCAACACTAGAGCCAATAAACTAATCACACCAATTGGTAGCAGCAAGGGCAACAACTGCCGCAGCCGCAATGACTGTGGATGTTTTTTCAACATGATCATCTTCCAAACCCCATAACGCCAATACTTCTGCCACAACGCAGGTATAGTTGGCGGCGAAAAATAGGTCGCTCTAATGCTGGGGTCTAGCCAAACAGCCCCACCCGCCTGACGGATTTGATAGTTGAACGCGTAGTCTTCATTAGCAGAAAGCGTTTCGTCGAATCCGCCAAGGAATTGCCAAGTTGATTTTGCAAAACAACCGTACGGAACGGTATCAACGCGTTTAGGTATAAGGCTGCCAACGCGATAGGCTGCATTACCGGCCCCAAGTGGCCGTTGCAAACACCAAGCGATCGCTTGGGCAACAGGTTTAGATGATCTGGACTTAATGTCCCAACAACCGCCCACATTGAAAATTTCATGTTTAGCTTTCTGCAAATTAGTTATGCACTGCTCAACGTAATTTTTCTCTGGGATAACATGCGCGTCTAGCCGAATAATTACTTCGCTTTTTGCTTTACTAATCCCGTAATTCAATGCAGATGGGATATTGCGTTTAGGATTATTGATCACTCTGCCGTTCAGTTCTGGATAACTTGTAAAGCTACCCCTGGCAACTTGAACTGTAGCGTCTTCAGACGAATCATTTACGACAATGACTTCTGTAGGCAACAGCGATTGTTGGGCAAGCGCGTCAATTAAGTTACCAATCGTCCCGCTTGCGTTAAGGGCTGGCACAATCACGGCAACCGAGTCTGTTACGCTTCTGCCTTTCTGGCACTCAGCCATTTTGCGCTCGCTTTTTTGGATAGTTGCCAAGCTGCCAACCACAACAAGAGGTATGTTGGCGCTTGTAAGAGTGTGCGGAAATAGTCTAATTTGCTGTCAACGACAAACGCGCCCAACCCGTAGTACGCAATATCTGAACCGATGATTAGGAGACCCAGGCCACGGAATAACAGCGAATCGGAAGCTA
>JAHDBS010000386.1 GCA_020630225.1 Anaerolineales bacterium
TCTCTACTCTCTACTCTCTACTCTCTACTCTCTACTCTCTACTCTCTACTCTCCCAAGGTATAATATCGGCATACTAATTTCATGGAGAAATCACCCTAATGAAAGTCCACGTTTTACAAGAAAATCTGGCAAAAGGGATCAGTATTGTGAGCCGCGTTGTGGCGAGCCGCACCACCCTACCAGTGCTTTCAAACATCCTCATTTCGGCTGAAAATGATGGTTTGCGTCTGAGCGCAACGAACCTAGAGCAAGGTATTACCGTCTGGATTTCAGCCAATGTCAGCGCTGAAGGCTCTACAACTGTGCCTGCCCGCACCTTCTCAGACCTTATCAATACGCTGCCACAAGACCGTGTTGATCTGGATCTAGATGAGAAGACACAGTCACTGAACATTCGCTGCGGGGCCTTCAACAATGATGTGAAGTGCATCAGCGCAGAAGAGTTTCCCATCCTGCCACAGGCTGATCTTGAACATGCTGTAGAGATGAATGTGATTGATCTGAAGCAGATGATTGCCCAGGTCGCATTTGCGGCAGCAAGTGATGACACCCGCCCTATCCTGACGGGTGTTGAGGTCAAAATAGAGGACGGACAAGTGACGTTTGCCGCCGCAGACGGCTATCGCCTAGCTGTACGCACAGGCAACCTTAGCAACGCGGATTCTGGCTCGATCAATGCCATTGTGCCGGCTAAGGCGCTGCAAGAACTAGCACGCATTGCTGGGGATCAAGAAAACCCAGTTGTGATGACATTGCCGCCTGGTCGCAATCAGGTCATCTTCAAGCTTGAGAATATCGAGATGGTGAGTCAGTTGATTGAAGGGAACTTCCCAGACTATCGGCAGCTCATCCCAAGTAGTAGCAGCACGCGCACCGTGGTCTCTACCGCACAATTCCTAACAGCCTGTAAAGCGGCAAACATCTTTGCGCGGGACAGCGCGGGGACAACCCGCATCAAAATCACCCCTGGAGATGACACGCAACCAGGTGTCATGCAGGTCGTTGCACAGTCTGCCGAGACAGGTAAAGGCGAGAGCGTAGTGGACGCAAATGTCGAAGGTGATGCAATTGAAATTGGCTTCAATGTGAAATACCTAGTAGATCTGCTCAACATTGTAGACACGCCTAATGTAATCCTTGAAACCAGCGCACCAGCCAAACCTGGTGTCATCCGTGCTGCTGGTCGGGAAGACTTTGTCAGTGTCATCATGCCGATGCACTTGAACTAATGGCTAAGACTTGTTTCACGTGAAACATAATTTGAATGAGAGGCTGCGCAAGTGGCCTCTTTTTTGTTGGGGAGGAAGTGGAAGGTGGATAGTGGTGAGTGATGAGTGAATTTGGATTGGTGGATTTGGAGGAGAAAAGCTTTTGATAGTTGATAGTTGAGGTCGGTGTGGCGTTGTTTCGTACGGCGGGATTGAATTCAACTCTCAACTGTCAACTCACACCCAACAAGAAACACCTATCCCCCAACACCACTCCTCACTCTTCACTCACCACTATCCCCTTCCGCCCCCACTCCAAAACTGAATCATTGCTACAATCCTGATTCAGTTAATGCAGATCCGAATCACACGTTTTTAGAATTTCTATGACTCAAAAATTACGCGCCGCTATTTTCGATCTTGATAACACGCTGCTTGATCATCAACATGCAAATCGGTTTGGGCTAAAAGGCTTGCAACGACTATTTTCTGAGCTGAGTAAAATCAGCGAAGCCGAATTAGAACAAAAGTTCGAAATAATATTACACAGCTCTTTTGCGGATGTGCTTGCAGGCCGTAAGTCAGTGGCAGCCTCCCGACGTGAGCGGATACAACGCTTGCTGGGATTGTATGGACGCAAGATAAGCGAATCTGACGCACAAGACGGGGTCGAGGCATATATGACAGACTATCAGCAAGGACAACGGCTTATTCCGGGCACAATTGGACTCCTAGATGGTCTAATGGCACAAGGCGTAACACTGGGGATGATCACAAACGGCATCAACCCTATTCAACAAAACAAGCTGGATCGTCACGGACTGAACGCTTACTTTCCTAACCCTGTCATCGCTGGTGAGGTCAAGCTAGAGAAGCCAAGCAAAGCTATTTTTGACCTTGCGCTGCAAATTGCAGACTCCAGCGCGGCAGAAGCCGTATATGTCGGGGATCATTGGGAAGCGGACATTCTCGGCGCTCACAACGCTGGAATTCGCGCCGTCTATTTGAACCGTTATGGATGGGATTTACCGAATCCTGAAATTTGCACCATGGTGACTGGATGGGAGCCAGTAGAGGAAAGCTTGCGGATTTTGATGGGTGAGGAGTGAGGAGAGGCGTTAGCATAAAGGTATTGTGACTCGACACAGGTTGAGAGTTGATAGTTGAGAGTTGAATTCAAGCTTGCTGTACGAAACAACGACACACCGACCTCAACTCTCAACTTTCAGCTATCAAACAACTTTGCTACTCCAAACCCACCAATCCAAATTCACTCCTCACTCATCACTATCCACCTTTCACTCCCACCCCAGCAAAAAAGGCCACCTGCGCAGCCACCACCACCACCTCAAACCAATTTCAAAGAAAAAATGACTTTTACTTTAGACTGATGTCAAATAGGTCATGGAAACAAGTCATTGGCAAAGCGATTACACAACTGCTGCGTCCAATGCATATTTCATAACCCTCTGTACACATCATCACCTGCCTCTCCTTGGTGATCATGTGAACGGCTCTGTGGAACTCAATGCATGTGGCGAGATTGTCTCGACACTTTGGACTCAGCTACGGGGAGCCTTCCCCACTGTAGAAATTGATACCCATGTTGTAATGCCAAACCACTTTCATGGCATCATTTGGGTAGGAACGACTCCGGGCACGCGTCCGGCGATCGTTGAAGACGACCCTGCTGTTTTTTCAGATTCTGAAATGCGGTTTGGGCAACAACCGACGCATCCATTAGCGCACGTGCGTGATATTGTGCATGAATTCAAAATCAGCACTGCTGCATGGATCAATCGATATAACGGCACAGAAGACGAACCAATTTGGCAACAGCGTTACTGGACCAAAATTGTTAGCACCCACCCGGAAGTCACCGCCGCTCGAAATCTGATCTCGCAAAATCCACAAGTGTGGATGCAAGACAAATTCTTTCGTCCAAATATTCCGCGAAATTTAAATATGCCGTTGCAATAATCTGCACAACGACCAAATGCTTGAAACGGATTGGCAATTGCCAATCCGTTTTGCATTTAAGGACAAAAAATAGCTGGCGTCCACCCAAAACTGCAAAACTGAGTCATTGTTGCAATTCTGGAATCAATAGAGTCAAAACTGAATCAGTGAGTCTTTGCTACCCCTATACGCAAATTATCACGAGTGTGACTTGATTCTCGGTCTTGAATCGGGGGATTCCCGTGTTTGACTCGGGAGTCCTATTGGTAGACTCGCTGTTACAATCATAAAAATTAAGTTACAGACCACTTTTCGTTAAAAAGTACTTAATCGTATTGACTCAGCAATACACAAAAATAACAGTCAAATTTCATGAATCGCAAACTTCTTTTTATTTCTTATCTTGGTTTCATTGCACTCGGCTTAAATGATGGAATGCTCGGAATAGCATGGCCTGGCATTCGCGATACTTTTGGTCGCAGCAATGATGCCTTAGGCGTCTTACTCGCAGGGTTCACTATCGGATATATTATTGCGAGTTCATTGAATGGCTGGCTCATTCAAAAGCGAAGCATCGCATTTGTCATTATGGCTGGTGCATTAGGAATGGGCGCTGGCGGTTGGCTTTTAGCGACCGCCCCGCTTTGGTGGATTTTAGTCACTGTGGCAATTTGTGTTGGGATGGGCATGGCATTACTAGATGCTGGAACCAACACCTATGCTGCCGCAAACTTTCGTCCGCGCTTGCTGAATTGGTTACACGCAAGCTTTGCAGTTGGCACTATGGTTGGCACTGCACTCATGACCACTGTCATTGATAACAACCTAGAGTGGCGCGTTGGCTATATGGTCGCGGGCAGTATCTACTTATTATTGGTCATTCCATTTGCACTTACCCATCGTGAATGGAATATTGATAACTTCACAAACACTGAAGACAATGCCAACGATGTCACAGTGTTAGAAACATTGCGACAGCCAATTGTTCTCCTCTTGCTGCTTGTCTTCCTTTTATATGTCGCTCTGGAAATTGGGCTTGGTAATTGGGCCTTCACAGTCTTAACTGAGTCACGCGGTATTGACGTTGCTGCAGCTGGTTGGTGGGTGAGTATCTATTGGGGGAGCTTTGCCGTTGGGCGCTTAGTGCTGGGATTTATTGAAACCAATGTTGTTCGCCTCATTCGCGCCAGCATTCTTGCCATTTCATTAGGTGTATTCATTTGGTGGCTGAATCCGGCGCCTTGGGCCAACACAGTCGGATTGCTCATTATTGGAATTGGCAATGCCCCGATCTTTCCAGCCTTAGTCTCATTGACGCCCGAACTAGTTGGGAAACGACACACCCCGAACGCAATTGGATTTCAACTAGCAGCGTCCGGCATCGGAGCATCATTAATCCCTGGCATCGCAGGCATACT
>JAHDBS010000016.1:0-5054 GCA_020630225.1 Anaerolineales bacterium
TGATAGCGTACGCCAAATTGTTGCTGCCAAAACTGTTGCGTTTTTGCAGGCAATGCGCGTTCTTTCGTTTGCGCTAGCGCAACGTAATCACGAAAAGATGCTTGCAACGGTGGCAGTGCCGGAGCCTGACCCGCAACAAGCTGATCATAAACAGTGAGCAGTTCTCGTCCAAAAATCCAGCCACTAAGACCATCCCCAATAAAATGATCTCCCGCAATACACCATAAGTGTTGATCAGGCGCAAACTGTGCCAAATGCAGCCGAATTAGCGGCCATTGCGTTAGATCAAATGGCTTGGCATGAGCAGCGTGAAAGCGCTGACTAACATCGGCAACTCCAGCCGTTATTTGGCTTGGGGAACTACAGTCAACGACTTCAAAAGTAATGGGTAATGAGGCGATTGGCGTAATGGTCTGCTGCAAGGGTGGACGCTGGTCTGGTACGCAAACAGTCCGCAATAATGGATGCCGCATGACGAGATATTGAATGGCAGTTTCAAAATACTCGCGGTTTAGCGGTCCTTCAAGCCAGAACTGTGCATGCCAAGTAGAAGAAGCCTCAGGGTTGAATTGGCGGGCAAACCAAAATCCAGTTTGCGCCGGACTAAGTGGAAATGGGGTAAGCGCATCGGCTGTTGGAACCGCAATTTCAGATTGTCTTAGTGTTTGTAAGTATGTCGCTTGCCCTGCTAAGGTGCGATGGCTAAACAGATCTGCTGCTTGCGGCACGTTGATGCCTTGCTGGCTTAGCAAAGTCATTAGCGCCATGACGCTTAGTGAATCCCCACCAAGCGCAAAGAAATCGTCATCGTCTTCTATACGCTCAACCTTGAGCACGGTATTCCACAATGCTGTTAGCCATGATGTGTCAGTTGTTGCAAAAGGTTTGACGTGACTTTCGGTTTGTTCAGATGAGATCCATTGGGTGCAAGCTAATCGGTCTACTTTTCCACTTGGGAGCACGGGCAGCGACTGACGGATCATAATGCTGGCAGGCACCATATAACTCGGCAGCTGACGCGACAAAAATTTAGTTAGCGCTGCTGCATTAACGAGTTGTGCATCGGCTGCTATGTAGGCTACTAAGGTTTGCTCGTTGCCTTGTGATTCCAGTAGCACTACAGCTTGCGCCACGTTGGGGTGTTGCAGCAACACTTGTTCAATTTCTTCTAGCTCAATGCGGTAGCCCCGTAACTTGACTTGGTTGTCTGCGCGGCCCATGAATAGCAGGTCGCCAGTGGGTAGTATTTCAACAACATCACCGCTTTCAAAATAGCGGTGATCTTCGGTTTTGTGACCTAATGGAATAGCCTGCCCGTTGTGGTCTAAATAATGGGGGGCTAGCAATGCGCCGCTGATGTGCAACATCCCTTTTTCGCCGGGCTTGCATGATCTACCTTGCGCATCGACAACGGCTAAGTTGACGCCCTCTAGCGCTGTGCCAATTGGCATCGTAAGGCTACTGATTGCGGTGCGCTGTGCGGTATTGAGTTTGTAATATGCCGCATTGATGGTGTTTTCAGTGGGGCCATATAAATTGACGAATTCAATTGGAGCGTTATTTGTAATGGCGAGCCAGCGGTCTACTAATGCCATTGGCAGGGCTTCACCGCCAAGCTGAATTTGCGTCAACTGCTGGGGTGCTGTGTTTGGCACTTGTTCCCAATAGGTAAGTAGTTGGGACCATAGGGTCGGAACCGAGCTCCATTTTGTTACCTGATGGGTGCGGAGGAGTTGCGTTAGCTGTGGTGGGTTTAGCAGAGTATCTTTGGCGAGTGGCAGAATTTCGCCGCCGGTCATCAGCGGCGCTAAACACTGTCGTAAGGTCGCGTCAAAGCTAAGCGACGTCCCCCACATTTGGGTGTCTGATGCGTGGTACTCAAGCGTAGTGGTGGCCCAAGTCAAGTAGCTATTGAGATTGCGATATGTAACGGGTACGCCTTTCTGTTCGCCCGTCGAGCCAGATGTGAAGATGATGTAAGCAATGTCATCAGGCTCGATTATTGGGTCACTAGGTAGCGGGTTAGTGTTTGATGCTGTTTCAACAGGGGCTAAGCATTGCACGCTGCCTGACAACAGATTGACATCAATGAGCTGTGTCTGGCCAAGCAAGAACTTTGCATTGGCAGTGGTAATGTTTTTTACCAACCGAGCTGTTGGCGCAGCCGGATCAAGCGGTAACCAAGTGCCGCCGGCCCATAAGGTTGCAAGGAGCGCACTCAAGGCTGCTTGGCTTGGTTCTCCAATAAATCCAACTACATCACCACGCTGGATCTGATGTTTTTCAAGCGTGGTGAGATATGCATTGGCACAGTGGCTCAGGTCTGCATACGTTGTTTGGCTTGCTGGAAACACTATTTTGCTGGCAGACGTTACAAGCTGCTTTGCTATTTGTGCGATGAATGTTGGCGGTGCTGTTTCAACAGTGGCCTGTAGCAGTGCTAAAAATTGTTGGCTGAGTTGTTCGACTTCTTCGGTGGTATACAAATCTGCGCGATAGTTCCAAGTGAAGTGTAATTGGTCTACATAACTCCAGCAGACGAGAGACAGTTGGGTTTGACTGGTGCCTGTCCGACCCATCATCTCAGTAATTGTGATGGGCACGTCTGGCGCAATAAAGCGCGGAAAATGCGAGAAGCTAAAGGCCGCATCATAGGCTGGTTGGGTGGCATCGATCACGGATGCTTGCCGTTGATGTGGTGCCAACTGTGTGTGAGTCTGCATCGCTAGCCAAGCATCGCGTGCTAACTCAGCCGTTGTTGCCAATGTGGCACTTGGCGTAATTTGAAGCTGAAGTGGGAAAACGTCTGCCATTGCGCCAACAACGCGGCTGAGCTGTGGCAACGAGTAATTACGCCGACTCTCGGCAACGCCAATGGCGAGGTCTACAGTGTGCTCCGTTGTATGGTGTCGCGCCAATGTTGTGGCCTGCGCGGCGAGCAACCAGTGAAATAAGGTTGTGTTGTGTGCTTTGGACTGGGCTTTGATTTGTTCTGTTGTCGCCTGGTCAAGCGAAAACCTTAGCACTTTGTGTGACCCCGTTTCTTCACTAGTGCGAATTGGCAAGTTGCGCTGCGGTTGCTTGGAAAAGTAATTACTCCACCACTTTATATGCTGTTGTGTTGCGACAGTCGACTGCTCGTTAGCGAGTAACGCCGCATATGCGCTGAACTCTGATGGCGGGGTGATGACAGGCTCACCAAAATAGTGCTGCCAGAATTCTTGGACAACATTCGAAAGGCTCCAACCGTCGGCCACAATGTGATGTAGCAAAAAGATAAGGTGACCTTCACCAGCATCGTCAACAAGCCAAATGACACGCATCAGCGTAGGTGACGTTGCGTTGAGAATATCCAGTGGTGTATTGACAAGTTCGTCTTCGACGGTTGCCAAGGATTGTGCCCCAAAGTCTGCTAGCGCGCCCACCTCAACTTTTGGCAAAGTCAGGTCTTCGAATGGCCTAATTGTTTGTGTTGCGTCGCCGGTTGCTGGGTCAAAGTCAAACGTTGCGCGTAACTGTCCGTGCGCTGCGACTAATGCATGCAAGGCTTGCGTGCCGCGCTGAACGTCAAATTCACCTGCAATGGTGAGCCGTAAATAGGCGTAGGCCGTACTATGGGGCTCTTTGAGCTGGGCAGAGAGAAATGCTCTTTGGAGCGCCGTTAGCGGAAATGTATTTGATGTTTCCGTTGCTTTAGAAAGGTCTGGCGTTTTGGCTTTGTCTGGCAGTTCAACTTGCGCTGTTGCCAGATAGTGCGCAAGTTTATTAACGGTATTGTGCTCAAAGAATAACGTTGCTGGCAGGTTGCCATAGCCTTCATCTTCCAATTGCACGACTAACTCCATTGCGCCCATGGAATCTAACCCAATGTTGGCGAATGATTTATCTAGTGGCACCTCAGTGATGTCAATGCTCAGCTCAGTGGCAATCATCTGCGTTAGTAATGCCGTGATTGATGGGGCGGCAGCAGCGGTTGGCGTCGTTTTCGCAGCAGAGCTGATGGGGGCGTGTGGTTCTGCTGACACGACGCCTGGGCTTGCTTGAATTACCTCGGGATTTACAACAATAACTTGCGGGGCTGGCAAGTGGAGTGCAGACTTGAACAATTCATAACCTGCATCGTCAGTGACGCTTTGTAAGCCAAAACGGGCTAAATTCTCGACAATGCCGGCTTGTGCGCCTTGGCCGCTTTCGCTCCAAATTGTCCAATTGATGCTCTTGTAACCATATTGATGTGCAAACCCGTCAAGATAGCCGTTTGCTGCGGCATATGCGCTAAGTCCACCAGCAAAATGGGGCAACACTGCGGATATAGACGAGAAGCCAACAAAAAATGAGGGATGCGTATTCGCGTTAGTGACTGCGCGATGTAAATTTTGTGCGCCAAGCACTTTGGGGGCTAGGATGGCTGCGCGTGTGGTTAGGCTACTGGTAGCTAACCGCTCGCCGGAGACAATGCCCGCCGCATGGACAATGCCGTCTAAGCGGCCATACCGTTCCAAAATCGATGCAATCAACTGATTGACTTGCGCACCTTGGGTGACATCGACGGTGTGATAGTCAACGGTGGCACCTGCCCAGCGTAACTTTTCGAGTAAGTCTGCTCGTTTGGGGGCATTTGCCAATGTGGTGCGCCCAACTAAGACCAACGTTGGTTTTACATCTAAGGCCAATCCCTTGGCAATCGCTGCGCCAATGCCTGTTGCGCCGCCAGTAATAAGATAAACGCCATCTGAAGTGATGTGCTGATTACTGCAGTGTTGTGCTTCAACCTGCACAGGCACCAAGGTGTGTTTGTAACGCGTGCCAGCGTGCCACCAAATTACCTCGGGAGCTGTAGGTTGGCTTAGCTCGGCGAACAATGTGCCAATGGCCTTTTCATGATCTAAGGCGATAAATCGTACTGGCAATTGGAGCTCTGCATTGAGGGCTAAGCTATAACTCGCGAGTTGCGCTACGTCGGCTGTCCAGCTTGAGGCCTGCGTAACGGCGGCGACCGTAATCCCTTGCAACTGATCCAGATTAGATTGCGCTAACGCCGAGGCAAGCGTGCT
>JAHDBS010000016.1:5154-16033 GCA_020630225.1 Anaerolineales bacterium
TCTGGCACTTGCAACCGCAAGTGTTGACGACTGTAGCGTGGTGCTGGCAGCGGGTTGCGATGCGATGTATTGCCTTCTTGCAGGATGACATGCGCATTTGTGCCGCCAAATGCAAACGCGTTGATGCCAGCCATGCGCGGGGCATTTTCAATTGTTTCCCACTCAACCACGTCGGTATTGAGCGCAAGTCCGACATCGCCGAATTTTAGACGCTTGCGCGGTTGTTCACAGTTGAAGCTAGGCGGAATCTGACGATGGTGTAGCGCCAAAATCACTTTGATGAGGCTAGCAATGCTAGCCGCGCTTAGCAAATGCCCAACGTTGAGTTTTACTGAGCCAACATAGCGCGTGACAGGCGGCGCCTCATTTAGACGGCTTAGAAAGCGTGTGATTGTGCGTGCTTCGACAACATCACCAATGGGGGTGCCTGTTCCATGTGCCTCTAAATACCCGAGATGTTTAGGATCAACACCGCTGGCTTCATAGGCTGCGTGCATGACTTGCTGTTGTCCGGTGGTGTTAGGAGTCATTGGCCCATGTGATTGACCGTCATTATTTGTTGCGCTGCCCCTGACAATAGCGAGGCTGTTGCCTGTCGCATTTTCAGCTGCGGTAAGTAACAGCATGCCAGCTCCTTCGCCTAATAGAATGCCATGATTACGCGCATCAAAAAGATAAGTGTCTGGGCTAGGGGCTAAAGCGCCGGCGTTGCTAAAAGCTAGGAATGAAATCGGACGGATGTTGAGGTTGACGCCGCCAACAAACGCGAAATCACAGTCTCCGTTTTCAATGCTGAGACGGGCATAATGCAATGCAACTAATGCGGATGAACAAGCGCTATCAATCGCAAAGGTGGGGCCTTTTAAGTTGAGCGAGTCTGCAATGCGGCCTGCAGCTAAACTGCGTAAATTGTTTGCGAGTAAGGTTGGTGGAGAGACCTCTTCTGAGAACAAGTGCGAAATGGCGTCCAGCTTATAGTCTTCTTGCGCAATGCCAATGAAAACGCCAGCGCGCTTGCCATTGAAGTCTTCCGGTGCGTAACCAGCGTCCGCAAGGGCTTCGTAGGCAAGTTCTAATAAGATCCGATGTTGTGGATCAATATATAGCGCCTCTTCCTCAGATAAGTTGAAAAACGCTGGATCAAAACTCCAAATGTCGTCTAAAAAGCAGCCCCACTTAGAGACAGTTTTGCCTGCTGCGGTCGGGTCAGTCGTGAAGTGAGCATTGGCGTCCCACCTGTCAGTCGGGATTTCGCGGACGGCAGTGTCCCCTTGAATTAGGTTTTCCCAGAACTGGGCTGGCGTATTTGCATTTGGAAACCGGCAAGCCATGCCAATTACGGCGACATCAGAAGAAGGAGAGTGAGTCATATAAATCTAAATGGGTTCAAACTAGCGCGTCGATATAGCGCCCAAAATTGTAAAGCTGAGATGGCTTCAACGTGTGTAGACCTACCGCTATATTACGCGTGTTTTGTCCCAAGTTTCTCTCAACGTTGGTCTGCGCTAAATCTGCTACAATCGAATTCAAACCAGTAACAAAAATAAGTAAACAAAACAACATTAGGGAGAATTGCTCTTGTCGCAATCAACTAGTGAAAATGCGCTTAATGCGCGCCCCAAAGCGATGATCGTTGGCGCCTCTTCAGGCATTGGTGCTGCTCTAGCAAAAAAGTTAGCAGCAGAAGGCTATAAAGTTGCGCTCTTAGCGCGTCGCTTAGAAAAATTGGAACAAACGCGAGACATGCTCAATCAGCGCTATGGGGCTGACACCGCCTTTGCTGTTCAGCATGATGTGCTCGATTACGCTACTGTACCGCAGGTTTTACAAGACACCGCGGCAATGCTCGGTGGCTTAGATTTGTTCATCTACAACTCTGGAACACAGACGCCCACAGACCCTGAAAAATATGACGCGGCTGGTGACATCAACATGATTAATGTGAATGTCAATGGTGCGATTGCATGGCTTAATCCAGTTGCTGAACGTTTTCAGAAAGCCGGAGAGGGCCATCTTGTTGGCATTGGCAGCGTGGCAGGCGACCGTGGACGACGTGGTATGCCAGGCTATGGCACCTCCAAAGCGGCGTTGCATGCGTACCTTGAAGCACTGCGAAATCGGGTGCGGCGCGATGGCGTGACGGTGACAACAATCAAGCCTGGGCAAATCGATACTGAAATGCTGCGTGAAAATGCAGATAAAGTGCGGGGTGCGATTCCTGTTGAGCAGGGCGCTGATTTGATTTACGCCGCTATTGCCAAGAAACGCCAAGTGGCCTACATCCCATTCAAATGGGCAATTGTGGGGCTGATTATTCAGCACATCCCGTCATTTGTTTTCCATCGGCTCAATATTTAGTCAATGAATAGTTCTGTGCTTAGTCCGGCGCAATTAGAGCGCACTGACGGCTGGGGGCAAGTGGCAAAGGCCTTGAATTATGTCTACCGTCCAACAACGGTGGCTGGTATTCAGCGCGTCTTGAAATTGGCGCGTGAAACGGGCCGTAGCGTTGGCTTACGTGGCGGCGGCATTAGCTATGGTGATGCGTCAATCAATGCGGAGAACATTCTGCTTGATCTAAGCCGGATGACACGCATTTTGGATTGGAATCCAGACACTGGCATCATTGATGTTGAGGCTGGGGTCACCATGCGAGACCTTTGGCGCTACATTGTTGGCGACGGCTGGTGGCCTAGCGTTGTGCCGGGCACTATGTTTGGCACAATTGGTGGCAGCCTTGCGATGAATGTGCATGGCAAAAATCACTGGAATGCAGGGACGCTGGGGGACTACACCTTGGAATTTGATGCCGTGTTGCCAAATGGTGACGTCATCACTTGCATGCCAGATGAAACACCCGACTTATTTCACAGCATCATTAGCGGGTTTGGGATGTTTGCGATTATCACGCGGGCCAAACTGCAAATGAAGCGGATTGAGTCTGGCCGGTTGCGCACAACTTCGCGTTCGGCAGACAATTTGCAGTCGCTGCTAGCGCTGATGGATGAGCATAAGGATCAGTCTGACTACTTGGTGGGCTGGGTGGACTGCTTTGCAAAGGGTAAAAAACTAGGTCGTGGTCAGGTTGATGCAAGTAACGCATTGACTCAGGCCGAAGACCCGCGTGCAGAACAAACATTGCGCTTGGCCTTCCAAGATGTGCCAGATACGATTGCTGGGATTATTCCAAAGTCTATTCTGTGGCGCTTCGCCCGCTATGCAACTAACAACTTTGGAATTCGGTGGCTAAACTTTGCTAAATTTCGGGCCGGAAAATTGCAACACGGTAATCGAAATTTGAATTCATATGCGGCCGCTAACTTCATGCTGGACTATGTGCCGCACTGGAAAAAAGCATATTTGCCGGGCGGTTTACTGCAACATCAATGTTTTTTGCCATTTGAGACTGCTGAACTTGCAATTCGAAAAATGCTGCAGCTTTGTCAGCGGCGTGGATATCCGTCTTATTTAGGAGTCATCAAACGTCATCCAGCTGATGATAAGTTTCTGATGGCGTATAGCCTTGATGGTTACTCATTGGCAATGGATTTCCGCGTTACTAAACGTAATAAAGCCGCACTCCAACAGTTGATGTATGACTTAGATGAAATTGTCATTGATGCTGGTGGACGCTTTTATTTGGCAAAAGATGCTCATTTATATCCAGTTGCGTTGGCACAATCGTTAGGTGCTGCGCGGATGGAGCGCCTAGCTGCGCTAAAACACGAATACGACCCAAATAATTTGCTGCAAACAAACCTTTCACGCCGTTTGCAGATCGATCAACTGACAACATCGTAGACTTACATCATGGACGGAGATCCAACCACTTTACGCTGGACATTTCTTGGCTGGGACGCACTGCGTTTTTCCTGGCCATATGTCGCTGCGCTTGTGATTGGAGTCGTGGGACCCATGTGGTTGGAGTTGTCCAAACGTCGGCGTGAGAAGCTCATTGCGGACGCCGTAGCTGAAGCCACACGTCGAGAAACGCAGCAGACCCCTGCAACGGTTGTTGCGTCGCCCACTGTTGTGGCTGCACCAGTAGCGCCTATTGCTGTGCCTAAACCAGAGCCAACTCTGGCAGATCTATCTAGTGCTGTTGTTCAGCCTATGGTGAATGGGCCTATTTCTAAACGTGCAGAGCGTGAAGCACGGCGTTTGAAGGCTTGGCAACTTTATCAGCAAGGTGTGTCGCAAGTTGAAATTGCACGCACGCTTGGGGTCACGCGGGGTGCTGTAAGCCAATGGATGAAAACTGCTCGCGAAGAAGGTGGGCCAGATGCGCTAATTCGTAAGGCCGCAACGGGACGACCGAGCCGGTTATCCAAAGGTGATAAAACGCGACTAGCTGGCATGCTGGAAGAAACGCCGCAGACGTATGGTTTCGATGTGCCAGATTGGAATAACACCGTGGTGGCAGAACTCATCGAGCGTGAGTTTGATGTGTCTTATCATCCAGTGCATGTGGCACGGCTATTGAAAAAGCTGAAATCTTCAGTGCAATAATCATTGAGAAACAGCGCATTTTCAAATGCGCTTTCTTTTTTGCTTGATAAAGTGTAAAAAATACACTAATATTATCTTTATGAACTTACTGCATGGAGATTTGATTCAACTTGGGCTGGCTGGAAGGTTTGATGTCATTGTGCACGGATGTAACTGTCAATGCACGATGCAACGTGGCATTGCAAAAACAATACGGAAATTTCTGCCGGAAGCATATGCAGCGGATCAGCAAACGATTGCTGGGCAGCGTGAAAAACTAGGCACAATTAGCGTCGCTGAAATTGTGCGTGATGAGGTGCGCTTTACAGTTGTCAATGCTTACACGCAGTGGCACTGGCGTGGCAAAGGTGTCAAGGCAGACTATGACGCCATCCGTAGCGCGATGCGATTGATCAATGCGCAGTATGCGGGATTACATGTTGGGTATCCACTCATTGGCGCTGGCTTGGCAGGTGGTGACTGGACTGTGATTTCTAAAATTATCAAAGAAGAGCTAACGAATGTAGACCATACATTGGTCAAATATGTCGCAACAGGAGCGTAGATGACAACAAAAAATTGTGTATTTATCGCAACTAGCGTGGATGGTTTCATTGCCCGTAAAGATGGCGCTATTGATTGGCTAAATGCGGCAAATGAGACGGTTACGCCCGGTGAAGACTGTGGCTATAGCGCATTCATTGCTGACATTGATGTCTTGGTAATGGGTCGCAATTCATATGAAGTTGTGCTGAGCTTTGGTGCATGGCCCTATGGTGACTTGCCTGTTATTGTGCTTAGCCGCAGTCCGATTGTTTTCCCTGACCATGTGCCTAACACGGTGACTCACTCGTCCGAAGCGCCAGCTACATTGTGCCAACGATTGGCAACTGAAGGCGCACACCGTCTCTATATTGATGGTGGCGTGACAATCCAGCGTTTTTTGAACGCTGGACTTATTGATGAAATAACTGTGACACAAATCCCAATTCTGCTTGGTGAAGGCTTGCCATTGTTTGGCGAATTGCCAACGGATGTGCATTTAGAGCACCAAACGACATTGAGCTATCCGTTTGGGTTTGTGCAAACAAAATACAAGGTAGTAAAACCTGATGTTGATTGAACTTGCCATTGGCGATGCTTATGGCGCTGGATTTGAATATTCCCCGAAGGCGTTTGTTGCCAAACATAATACGTTAGCAGGCTACGTACAGCATCCACGGCATGGCATTGTTCCGGGTTGCTATACAGACGACGCCCAAATGACGATTGCAATTGCGGAAGCGCTAGTGTCTGATGAGCCATGGACTCCAGAAGTCTTAGCAGATTACTTTGTCACCGCCTTTAAGCGTGATCCACGTGAGGGCTATGCGCGCCGCTTTTATGCTTTTCTCCACTCAATTGAAACGGGGGCAGACCTGTTAGCTAATATCAAGCCACAGAGTGAGAAAAGTGGGGCAGCCATGCGCGCTGTTCCGATTGGCGTGTTACCGACTATTGCAGAGGTTGTGGCTGCTTGTACGCTACAAGCCAAAATTACGCATGATACGCCTAATGGAATCGCGGCGGCTGTAGCGACTAGCCTTATGGCGCACTATTGTCTTTATCAGCTTGGGCCAAAAGCAGAGCTGCCTGCGTTCTTGGCTGAGCATGTTGCATTTCCTTGGCATCAGCCGTGGCGTGGCAAGGTAGGATCGCGTGGTTTAGACAGTGTACATGCTGCATTGACAGCGTTGATTACCCATTCAACGCAAGCAGATCTTTTGCAAGCTTGTATTGCATACACTGGAGATGTAGACACTGTCGCCACTATTGCGCTTGGTGTCGCCGCAAATTGTAATGAAATTGCGCCTAACTTGCCTCCCCAACTGTTTGAAGGTTTGGAGAATGGTCAATATGGCAAAAATTTTCTATCCGGGTTAGATAAAAAACTAACAGAATTAGTATCTGTTTAATTCTCCTCGATACACTGCTCCAAAAGTAAGTATTTGAAATAAATACTTACTTTTGGGGTAATCCCTCACTAATTTTGGGTTATGTACTAGCCCTATTCGCCTGTCAGAGCTTTACAAAAACTGTAAAATAATTCGACTGTTGATGTCCTATTGCAAACTGGATCTATAAATTTCAGTCCATTTGCGGGTTAATTTGTGACTGCCGTTTGGCTAGACTGTCACATAATCAAGTGCGTCTATTCGCAAATTTGTTGTTTAATTTTTATCCATAGGTGAATTCTTTGAAGAAAATACTGTTATTGGCCATTCTTGGCCTATTGCTGCTGCCTCTAAATATTGCGGCGCAGCAGGCGTGTCCTCTTGAACCAGCGCATGTGTATTTGTATAACGCGCCATTTGAACTGCATCCGAATGCCATTATTGTCGAAAGCGACACATATGAAGGCACAGACTGTGCAGAAATAATTTACGGAAATGACAATCCAAACCACATTCTAGGTCTGGGTGGAAACGATATTATTTACGGTGCTGGCGGCAATGACAATATTGTCGGGGGCACAGGCCAAGACCGCATTGAAGGTGGCCCTGGTGATGACTTCATCTATGGTGATGACATGACTGGTGGTATTGAAAATGACGTGCTCTTGGGCGGCGATGGCAATGACCAGCTATTTGGTGATGGTTGGGCTGGCGAGTCATATGGTAACGACTGGATCTATGGTGGCAACGGCGACGATGTCATCGTCGGGGATGCTGCTGATGGCATTAGCTATGGTAACGATGTGATCTTCGGTGAAGCGGGTTTGGACACCATTTATGGTGATAGTCGCCACTATGCAGGTTGGGGTGATGATGTCATTTATGGTGACATTGGTGATGACATTATTTATGCCGACACCCGTAACGCACCTGGATCTGGGAATGACAAGGTCTATGCTGGACCAGGACTGGACCAAATTCATGGCGATAGCCGCGACTTTCCAGGGTCAGGCAATGACCTGATTTATGGCGGTGAAGACGACGACTTTATCTACGGTGATGCTGTGCATGGCGTTGGTACTGGCAATGACACCATTCTAGGTGGCGCCGGAAACGACACGATTTTTGCAGACAGCATGGACTACTACGAAGGCGGTGGCGCTGACACAATCGCCTGTGGCACTGGCCTAGATAATGCCGATACGGGGTCTGGGCAGGACACAAACGTTGGCGAAGAATGTGAAACGGTATTTTTCCACCCATAGCCAATTGTTAGCTTGCTAAATAAATAAAAAGCGCTGCTTTGATCAAAGCAGCGCTTTTTTGTTAAGTTGTTTGACCAGCCTGATGATCAACTACAAGTTGGACAAGCAGCCCGTGCAGCTTCAAATGCGCGACTGCCATAGAGTGCCGCGTTTTCTGGCTCGGTGATAATCCGTAACAAATTGAGCTCTGCTAACTCGCGTAACTCGCTTTTCAAGGTGGCAAGCTCAAGCTTAGAGGCTTTGGCAGCTAACCCAGCGCGATATGGCAATGTGAGATAGCTTGAAAAGCCGGGGCCAAATGCAGTTTGTAATTGCACTAACTGTTGTGTACTGCGTTCGGCTTCTAAAATTGGCTGAATACCTTGGATGATTTCGGTTGCCGTCTGAAGGGACGTATCATCACCTTCACGTAAATATGCAATTGCCAGCTGGATCAAAATCGCAGCATGGCGTTCGATCATCTTTTGTTGACCATAGTGGTCGAGCGCGCTGGCATAGTGCGGAATGGCGGCGCTATTTTTACCGTGGGGATTTAGCAAATTCGCTGCACCAAGGCGTGTATGGGTCAGCGCCCATGCTTCAGGCTGCTCTTCAGCATTGAAGGCATTCAACGCTTTGAACAGCAACTCAATCCCAACGCCAAAATCTTGCTCTGGGTTGAGCGCAATGGCCGTCCCTAAGCCTAGCCAAATAAGCGGCAAGTTTTGGGCGTCATTTACGTCGGCAACGCGTTGGGCGACATCGAATGCGTTTTGGGCATTATTGAGTGCTTGGGTACGAAACTTATTCACCCCTGGCTGTTGCAGCCAAGCATTGCCTAGGTTGTACTGAGTTTCTGCATGCTCACTCGGATTACGCCCTAACGTACGGTACTCCAGCGCTTTTTCGTAGTAGCCAATTGCTGTATCAACGGCTTTTTTACGTTGTTGAATTTGTAAATCAACGTAGGCGGTACCCATGTCGTTTTGCAATTGGGCTAAGAACGTTGGGTTTTCAATGGGGTCAATTTGCCCCAGCATTTGCTTGCCAACCCGAATTGCCAACGGCAACATTCCCGGATTATGAACAGCTTCTTTGATCATGTGCCGGAAGCGACCAACATCAGTTGAGAACTGTTCTGGGACATCTTCAGCGGTCAGACAGGCTTGTGAGCGTTCAAACAACAATTTGCTGATTTCAGTGCTCAGCACTACAAACGGATTTTCAGCATCCTGCATGCCTTGGCTACGGCCTTGATTTTCAAAAGAGGCCAGCACGCGGAAAAAGGCACCATCAAATTCATCTGGATCAATCTGCTGTGCATCGCGTTGTAGCAACGACATGATAAGCGCCGATTTTTCTTTTGCGCCTTCAAATTCTGGAGTAGTGAGTTGGAAGTCTGACATAAAACTGGAATAACAATTGGCTGAATTACCGCTTCGTATTATCTCGCGAATGAGAGTGATTAGCCAACTTGCCCAAAATACTCGTCATTTTTACAGACTTAGTCGGCATTTGTTGCATCTGTTTTGCGTGTAAACTGAGGAAAATAGCAATTCACAAACAAAAACGCAATTTATAAACTCCTATGTCTTATTCCTGTTGGTTCCAATGTTTTAACGGTTGTTGCGACGACCGCTACTCAATTTATGACGTAATTTACCGCTGCCCTAAGTGTGATGGGCTGCTTGAAGTGACGCACGATGTTGAAGCGCTCAAAGATAAGTCTGCACAAGAGTGGAAAGATCTGTTTGATGCGCGCGCTGGCGGCAACCAACATCCATATGGCAGTGGAGTCTGGGCATACAAAGAATGGGTCATCCCAACCATTGATGATGAAAATGTGGTCAGCACGTATGAAGGGAATTCCAACCTCTACTTTGCGCGTAGCTACGGCGAAAAAATTGGGCTAAAGGACCTTTGGGTCAAGCAATGTGGCAATAGTCACACTGGTAGTTTCAAAGATCTTGGGATGACAGTGTTAGTGAGCGTTGTCAATCAGATGATGCAAGCTGGTGATAGTCCCGTGCAAGCTGTAGCAGCAGCAAGCACAGGCGATACGAGTGCTGCGCTAGCGGCTTATGCGGCGGCAGCGAATATACCGTCTGTTGTGTTTCTGCCAGATAACAAGGTGAGTGCGGCTCAGCTTATTCAGCCAACGGCGAACGGCGCCCATGTACTTGCCCTCGACACAGACTTTGATGGGTGCATGGATATTGTCAAGCAAGTCACGCAAGATAACAGTATCTATCTCGCAAACTCCATGAACAGCCTCCGCATTGAAGGGCAAAAGACTGTGGGGTTGGAAATTGTGCGTCAGTTCAACTGGGAAGTGCCAGACTGGATCATCATTCCAGTTGGTAACCTTGGCAATATTAGTGCGCTGTACAAAGGCTTGAAACTGATGATGGACCTTGGGCTTATTGATCGGATGCCTCGCTTAGTTGCAGCACAGGCTGAACATGCAAATCCGTTTTATCAGAGTTATCAAAACAATTTTGCAGACAAGTCCACCATGACTGCGAAAGCGACTCAAGCGTCTGCTATTCGCATTGGTAACCCAGTAAGCTATGACAAAGCAGTTGTGGCTGTGCAAAAAACCAATGGGTTAGTAGAACAAGCGAATGAGCAAGAATTGGCCGATGCAGCCGCGCTAGGGGATTTGGCGGGGATGTATAACTGTCCGCATACTGGCGTAGCGTTAGCAGTGCTGAACAAGTTAGTGGACAACGGTACAATCAAAAGTGATGATCGTGTCGTTGTGATTAGTACAGCACACGGTTTGAAATTTACATCTTTCAAAACCGGATATCACGCAGCAAGCTTGCCAGAAGTTGAAAGCAATTTACCTAACCCTGCGGTGCAATTGGCAGCAGATGCAGATGTCGTCAAAGAAAAACTGAGTAGTTTACTTAGCAGTTAGAAGCAGGATAGTTTTGATCATATAGCTATCCTAAACCATAGCTGTTGACCAAATTAGATATGCCAAATCCAGTATTTTGGGCAATGCGTACGTTCATGTTTGAACGGCCCGCGAAACATAAAACATATACAGAACTTGCGCAACAATTGACTGAAGGTCGAGACACTGTCTTGGAGCGGACTGCAATAGCAGCAGGTGATGAGAAAGCGCACAAAATCCTGTCGCACGTGACCGGAATTGAACGCTGGGCACAGCAGCGTATCCGCGTGGCTTTGGGGAGTAATTTCCAA
>JAHDBS010000016.1:16133-24026 GCA_020630225.1 Anaerolineales bacterium
GCACATTCAAATCGCGTTTGATAAACGCGCACATATCTTCAATCACATCAACCGGGTTTTTCCTGCTGTGGTCCAATGCATTGATGATTGGACCAGCGTGGGAAACGCCCGGATATGTTTTAAGCGTTACTGGATTATTGGTTTCGAGTAGACCGCTGTAGAACTGCTTAGAGCTGCGGACGGGCACAGTTTCGTCTGCTTCCCCATGTAGCAATAAAACTGGGCAGACATCGTCACGCAAATTTCGAAGCGGTGAAGCTTGCTGAATATTGGCCGGGTTATCCAGCGAATTCAGGACTAAGTCGCCTGAATAACCGCGTTCGGTGCGCAAGAACTCTAATAAGTCGGGCAAGTCATAAGGGCCGCTCATGCCAATGAAGCCTGCAATCTCTGAGGCCTTACGATCGTAGACATCCAAGAAGCGTTCATCAAATAAGGCTAGGGCTGAAATATGGGCGCCGGCAGAGTGCCCAACCACGGTGATGTTGTTAGGGTTGCCTCCATAAGCCCGAATGTTGCGGAACGTCCAGTCGATGGCGCGCGCGACATCTTTAGATTGATAAGGATATGTGTGCGTTGGTGCTAAACCATAGTTGATGAGCACGACGACAATATCTTCTGGTAAGAATTTGTCAGCAATGGGGACGTAGAGGCTTTTGTCCCCACTAGCCCAGCTACCGCCGTGTACAAAGAGTAAAACAGGCTTGTTTTCACCAACTTCGGGATAAAAAACATCTAGCCGATTGCGTGGGTAGCGGCCATAGCGGATGTTTTTTGAAATGTATCGATTGCGGAATTGGAACCGTTGCGCTTGCGCAACGGCGCGCATCAGCTGCCATTGCCAACTGAGCGTTTCCCGATAATAAAGCGCAGCGGCGATTCCAGCCAACCCTGATAGGTAAGCCATATTGCGCAAATTTGCGAACGATCGAATGCGAGACATACTTCCTTAACGCGTCCAAGGCCGTGTTTTCCTCAACGGTCTGACTCTATTGTATCCAATTTTAGTTAACAGACCGTAATGCTGGGCTGGTCAGCCGTGTGAGGCAATAAAGGATGCGCTTCAAGCTAAAGATGCTTTGCGACTAGGTTGCGGCACAATCCTATTCTGTTGCTGCGACTTCATATTGCTTTACAACCACAGAATCTGCGCCGGTTGCAGTAATTTGCAAGCGCACACTGGTCGCTGGGTTGTACATCCCAATACTGATGTCGAGGGTTGGTGTGCTGAGGCCGGCAGGCAATTGAAATTCATGCACATCTAGAATGATGTCACCTGCTTGCCAAGTGGTGGTTGGCTGTTGGGCGTTATGTGGCACGCCATCATGTTGAGCGACAACGAAGCCGTCAAAAGCACGGGCGTGTACAAAGACCTGATAGTCTGCGCTTGGTGCCTGGTCTGCCTGCCAAACAAGAGTGGTGCGGACCCATTGCTGCGGCTTGACCGTAGTCGTAGCTGCATTGCCATTCACTGCAACATAGGCACCTACGAGGCGTATGCCATCTTCAAGGGTGAGGTCTAACGGGATGAAGTCTGCATCAGTAGCGGGGTTCATTGCAAAGCGCTGTAATCGGGCTGTGGCAAAGTTGTAATCCGCATTGCGTAAATAACGGTCATTGAAGGTTGCTTCTACTAAACCATTTGTGTCCCACTTTGCTGCTCGGGCAGGAATTACCCACACATTTTCAAAATAAGGCTGGAGATTATCAATCGCATGCGTTACGTCTGCTTGCGTGAAGATGTCACGCTGGGGCAAGAGTGAGCGCGGGATACCTGTGTTGCGCAGGTAATAGACCTGGACTGGGTCTGGAATGTTGGTAATGACAATGTCGTTAGGTGTGCGCTGTGCCTCTATAAGCTGCGTGATGTTGCGTAACCCCTGCGTTTTACTGTAGGCATCCACGAAGTAGTGGTTATATAGCGTAAGTCCAAATCCGACACACATGAGAGCTAATATGGCTGTCTTTAGCAACGTTTGTTGGACCTTACTAATGCCATAAGCCGCCAACAAATACACGGCGGGGAAGGCGACCATCAAATAAAAGCTATTTAGCGTCGCACGGGCAAAAGTAACCGCATACACAGAAATCAGGGTCAGACCAAACCAGCTAATCAGCAAACCAAGCTTGGGTCGGTCTGCATGCTGAGCCTTACTGAAACCCCAAAGTATGAGACCAATCCATATGAGTAAGGTTACTATCCCTGCTGTGAGACCGATGCTTGGGCCGCTCATAAACTTCAACAGCGCGTTATTGAAATAATCAAGCAGGGAAATGCGGGTCGGGTCTGCGAGCTGGCCACCCAGAAAAACTGGCAAAATGACTAGTAACCACGGTATTAGCACAGCTGCTATGGCTAGATTAGCCGTAATCCAAGCGTGTCTCCGGGTACTGTTTTGCCAGGTCAAAAGAATTAGGACGAGATGCGTTGCGAGTCCAAATCCTGAGTAGTAATGGCTGAATAATCCCAGTAAGCTGAAGCCTACATACTGCCACCAGACACGGTCGCCAGTTCGCTGCAACTGTAAGAGCGTGTAAATGGAAAGTAGGCTAAACCCAGTTGCCAAGATATACATATTGCGTACGTCTTGAGCTAGCCAAATTTGGTAAGGATGAAGCGTTGTGATTGCCGCCGCAATTAGGCCAATCTGTGGATTGAACCAACGTCTGCCTACTGCAAACATCAGCGGGATTAGCAAGATGCTAAGCGTTGCGGAAATAGAGCGGAGCGCCCATTCATTGTCTCCAAGAACGCGCGTCCAGCCTTGCAGTAACCAGTAATGAAGCGGTGGCTGTGGGTCGCCTTCCTGAATAATGGTTTCAACAATATGCCAAGGGCCTGTTTTGTTGACAGCATAATTCCAAGAGAAGGCTTCGTCGCCACGCAATTCCTGATGATCAAGCTGGAAAAAGCGCAGGGCCGATCCACTAAGGATGAGTAGGATCAGCAGCCAATAATGAGCGGATTTCATATAAATAAAAAAGGCGCTGACATTATCAATCAGCGCCTTTTTTGGTGCAAGTTGAAAAAACTTTTATTTTGAACTAGTTGCTTTCAGCTTCAAGTTCAGCCAGCATGCCTTCAATGACAATTGCAAAGTTTTCAAATGGCTGTGCGCCAATGAGTGCTTGCCCGTTTACAAAGAACGTTGGCGTACTGTTGACGCCTGCTTGTTGGGCTTCGCGGAAGTCTGCGCTAACAGCCTCACGCATTTCATTGTTTTCGACACAGCTCGTGTAGTCTTCCATATCTACGCCAATTTCTTCAGCAACTAGCGCCATGAATTCCATGCTCAGCTGCCCTTGATTGCGGTAGAGAATATCTGAGAATTCCCAATACAAGTCTGGGTTTTGGCGATGGATACATTGCGACGCTTCAGCGGCAGGCAATGCCATTGGATGAATGTTTGTGAGCGGGAAGTCACGTGAGACAAAACGAATTTTGTCGCCGTAAGCTTCAATCAACTTGGGAAACGTTTCAACACGGAAACGACCGCAGTAAGGTCATTGAAACTCTCCGAATTCGACGATGGTAATCAGTGCGTCTTCGGGTCCTAGCGATGGATCGTTACTGAGATCAAATTCTGCAGCTTGTGGCTGCTGAGGTTGTTGCGGTTGCTGTGGCTGTGCCGCTTGTTGCAACACCTTCCCAAATGAGTCTGCGACAGCGGTTGCAATTGCACTTTCATCTAAAGCTGCTTGCCCCGTGTTGTCTGGTAACCCTTCTGCTACGCCAATTGCAACGGCTTGCGCGATGGCTTCTGGCTGTGCTTGTAAAGCGGCTTGGGCTTCAAGAAGTGGTTGGCCCCAAATAAAGTATCCGCCAGCTAAGCCTAACAGTAGGGCTAGGGGGATCATCATTAGGTATGCCGTAGCACGACTGCGTGGAACCAAATCTAAAACGGGTTCAGGTTCCTGCACAGCCTCCATTGTGTCTGTAATTTCGATGTCGTCTGAAACCTCGATGTCAGCATCTAGTACTTCATCGAGCGTGTCTTGCACATCATTAGATTGCGTATCGCTCATTCAAATTCCTTGTGTGTTGAGCAGGCTAATTACTAACATCACCCAAGCGCCAATGAGGGCAACGCCTCCAATTGGAGTAATTGCGCCTAGCCAAGCGGTGTCAGTAATAACAAGTATGTAGAGACTGCCTGAAAAGATCAGTATTCCGATGATAAACAGCCATGCGATTAGCGTCACGTAAGGAGCCTTACTTAGCGCCGGTTGGAGCAATAAAGCGCCAAGCACAAGTAATGCCAGTGCATGGTACATCTGATAGCGTACACCAGTTTCAAAGGTTTCCAAACGATTTGGCGTGACTGATCCTGACAAGGCATGGGCACCAAATGCGCCAAGCGCGACAGCTAGTCCTGCGAAGATAGCGCCTGTGATTAAGACAAATTTTGCCATTGCAATAAACTCTAATTTCCTAAGGTTGCAAAATCAAAGATGAAGAAATCATCTGTGGGGGTGGCAATTGTTTCAAATTCGCCGTCTGGAGTGCCCAGACGCAATTCCCAATTGCCATAGTCGCCGACTGTAACCAAAAACTGATCTGCGTTTACCCAGTCGAAGGTGCCAATTGTCTCATCGGCTGACTTTGACATCGCTTGTACATCGCCACTTAATGAACTGAACTCATAGTTGCCAGATAAATTGTTGGAGAAGATGAAGTTTTCAGAGCCTGGCGCCCAGCTGTCAAAGAAGATTTGGCCGCTAGAGACAACATTGTCTTCACTGCCATCTAGATTGGCAACGTGTAATGCCCGTGTGTTCGGGTCTTGCGCATCTTCAACCATGTATGCAACTTTGCCAAGCTCTGGTGAAATTTGTAGCTCGCCACCAAAGAATGGCGCTGCATCAAATTGACCTGCTGGCAATGCAGCGCCTGATGCCACATCAATTTCCCAGACGTTGGTCGGACCCCCATCGCCTAGTGCATCGCTTGGCGGAATGGGGACATAGACTGTTTGGCTGTCTGCACTCCATACTGGCTTTGCATAAAAAGCATACTCGCTGTAAGTCAACACAGACTTATATGCCAACAAGCCTTGCTGTAGGTTGGAACCGTCAATGTTGGCAATCGAAATGTCACCGGGCTTATCTTCATAATCACCTGATGTGACAATTGCCATTTGCTTCCCATTGGGAGCGAAGACAATACTGCCGCCTTCGTTTGTGCCAAATACGGTATTGAGCTCGCCATCTGGGATATCAATCATGTATAAGTCATCATTATTGAGACCACCGAATTCGAAGCCTTGACCAGTGCTAAATGCCAGCGTGTTTGTGCCTGGAACCCAATCTAAGTAGGTGATGTCAATATAAGTGATATCGCGAAGATCGATGTCCGGTAATGCTTTGAGTGCATCGTAGCTGAGAAGCTGTTGCGCTTCACCATCTGTTGTATCTACAACCCATAGCTCTGGCTGTTGTGTTTGCCAGTCACTAATGTAAGCAATATATTGACCCGTATCAGAAATGCTGGTTTGCCAGACATCGCCAGTGTCGGTAAGTTGGGTTGCTTTGCGACCATCGTCGCTCCAGAACCAAACGTTACCTGTGTCTACCCAAGTAATGTTGAGCGTTCCGCCCGCGCCGCCCACGGCTTGCGCTTCAGCATCATCATCTACTGCGTCCTCAGATTCGTCTGCTGCAGTAGAGCCTGCAGCAGCGGGCTCTTCAGTGGGGGCCTCCGTTGGCGGTGCTAGAGTGTTGGTGGCTTCTGGCTCTGCTGCGTCGGCGCTTGTTTCTGCGCTTGGCTCAGCGGCATCATCTAGCGCCGGTAGCGTGGCGTTTGGTTCAAATGGTTCGGTAGGTGGGGCGTCAGTGGGCGGGATCGCTGTGGCTACGTCACCTTGGTCTGGATTTTGTGCAGCGACTGTTGCTGCAACTGCGGTTTCTACACGGGCATTGTTGGGTAACTCTGCTTGGCGTGGACCACAGGCAGCCAGTAAAAGGCTGGTACTAACAAGTAAAGAAAAAAAGAAAGCGCTATGCCGTTTCATAACAAGGTAAGTGGGTGAGAGATGCAACCTGTGCATCTGATAATTGCATTGTCTCAAATGCCAAGTTGGCTGGCAAGTGACATGCCGCTTCCTTCAAGAAGCCCTAAGCTGATATTGAGGATTAGACGTTCGTTGGTAACTGCCAATCAATGGGTGTTTTGCCCTGTGATTCTAAGTATTGGTTGCACTTGGAAAATGGCTTACTACCAAAAAAGCCACGGTGGGCCGCCATTGGCGATGGGTGCACAGACTTCAAGATTAGATTTTTGCTAGGGTCAACAACTTGCGCTTTTTGCTGCGCATATTTACCCCATAAAATGTAGACTAACCCTTGCTTTTGCTCATTCAAAATTTGAATAGTACGATCCGTAAAGTGCTCCCAGCCACGCCCCTGATGTGACCCTGCTGATTTATGACGCACAGTGAGCACGCTGTTGAGTAACAGCACACCTTGCTCTGCCCAATGTTGCAAGTAACCATGGCTCGCGCGTGGAATACTAAGATCGTCTTCAAGTTCTTTGTAAATGTTGAGCAGTGAAGGTGGAATTCGCACGCCCGGTTGTACGGAGAAGCACATACCGTGTGCTTGGCCAGGGCCATGGTATGGATCTTGGCCTAAGATGACCACCTTTACCTTATCAAGAGGGGTAACGTTATACGCTTCAAAGTATTTTGGGCCGGGTGGATAAACAGCTTGCCCAGCCTTCATCTCTTCAACTAAAAATGCGCGGAGCTTTTGCATGTACGGGGCATCAAATTGGTCAAGCAATGCAGCTTTCCATGCGGGTTCCATTTTGATGCGATCTGCTGAAGACATAGCGTTCCTTGTTTGAAATTTATGATTTGATGCTAGGTAAGGTGAACCAAAAGGTAGTGCCGGCACCTTCGTCACTTTCAAGCCCCACGCTGCCACCTAAGCGTTGGGTAATCCGATCTACAATCGATAACCCAAGACCGTGTCCGCGCGCGCGACTACGATGTAGCCGTGAAAACGGAATAAATAGTTTGGATTGATTAGAGGTTGAAATTCCGGGGCCGTTATCTGTGACAGTATAACGAATTTGTCCATTGCCCAGATCTTGACTCGAAAGCTGAATACCAACCCGTAATCCGCCATATTTTGCAGCGTTACTGATGTAGTTTTCCCAAATTCGCTGTACCCAAGGTGCATAGCCTGTAGCCTGTAAAAAGTTTGCTGGGACGTGCACCTGTGCTTGCGTGCGTTGAATAAGCGGTTCATGAACTTCAATCGCACTCATTACAATGGCATGCATATCCAACGGTTCAATCGGGATATCCATCTCGTTGGTGCTACTTAGCAGCAGTAGATCATCCACAATGTTGCGAATGGAGTACGCATGTTTGCGCATCGAATTGATGGACTTGACGGCCATAGGTGGCAACTCATCCTCAAAATCCATCAGGACGAGGTCAGCGTTGGCGGTAATGTGCGTCAGTGGAGCCTTGACTTCATGTGCAACGGTTTTTGCAAAGTCATCCAGTTCGGCGTTGAGGGCTTCGAGCTGCTGGGCTTTATTTTCCAGCATTTCGCGTTCACGAAAGCTCGCATGAGCGCGCTTGACCACATAAGGCAGCAAATTCAAATAGTTCCCTTGGGTGTCTTTGAAGAGATAGTGATCGATGCCTAACTTGAGCGCTTTTGCGGGTACATCGTCAGTGTCATTACCGGTGATGAGTACTGAGCCAAACTGTAGAAGCGGATTTTCAATGGTTGCAAATAACTTTAGCCCAGTGGTATCAGGCAAATTGTGATCCATAACCAAGACATCTACCATTTGGGTCTGGATGTGATGTTTGGCGTCTGCACCGTTGCGCATCCAAGTGACTTCGTAATTGGCGTCTTTGTCACGTCGTAACGCTC
>JAHDBS010000016.1:24126-25459 GCA_020630225.1 Anaerolineales bacterium
CCGTTGCGCATCCAAGTGACTTCGTAATTGGCGTCTTTGTCACGTCGTAACGCTCGCTCTAGCATGGCGTAATCGCTTCTAGAGTCTTCAACGACTAAAAGCCGAATAGGTAAAAACTCTGAACTAGCAGCGATGGGGGGCGCAGGTGCTTCTAACGTAGTCATGCAGGACTGATTCTACTGCCAATCCAAAAAACTTCAATGTTTAGGCCTAGTTCACATTTGATTAGCTAACAAAACTGGGTCTAATGGCCTGTGGTAAGACTAATTCCCAGAGTGACAAGCCAACAATGTGACAAAAGAAATAAAAAAGCCGCGCTCCAAGGAGCACGGCTTTTTGTCTCAGGTTCTCGTCTGCTAGACGATTAGTCTTGCAGTTCAGGAATTACCAGTTCTTGACCAATTTTGATCATACCTGGGTTATCGCCGATAACGTCTTTGTTAGCTTCGTAGATTTGCATCCATTTTGCTTTGACTGCTGAACCATAGTACTTCGCTGAGATGCCACCCAAGGTGTCACCAGCAACAACCGTGTGGGTTGCCATAATCTTTGGTTTAGCAGCTTCAACAGCAGCTTTTGCTTGCGCTTGTGCAGCAGCTTGCTTTTCAAGACGTTCTTGACGTGCCTTTTCAAACGCTGCGCGACGTTTTTCGCTTTCTTCAGCTTCTTTAGCAGCTTTCATTTCTGCCAATTCAGCTTCTGCTTCAGCAGCTTTTGCTTCAGCAAGTTCGCGTTGACGTTTTTCATAAGCAGCACGCTTTTCAGCAGCAGCAGCTTTTGCATTTGCCATCTTTTCAGCTTGGCCTGCTTTTGCAGCAGCTTTTTCTGCAGCGTCAGCAGCTTCTGCTTCTGCTTTTGCGGCGGCTTCAGCAGCACGGGCTTTTGCCATTGCTGCACGTTTAGCAGCAGCTTCTTTAGCGGCAGCTGCTTTTGCAGCAGCGGCTTCTTTGGCAGCAGCTTCAGCAGCTTCACGTTCGTCGCGTGAGCTAACCTTGTCTACCATACGACCAAAAATGCCTTTCTTTTCTTCTTGTGCCACGATTCAATTTCCTCCAATTAGGAATAGTCCTTCGCTTGTCTCTAACTAAATCGATTGCCTACAGTTTGCGAAGGGTCAGCCCCTGCGGCAACCAAACTAGAGGAGTGGTGTAGTGCGGGTAGCATTGCCTCCTCTCTAACTATCAGTGCAATTGCGCGCTAACAGTCAACGTTTTTTTATGCTATCTGATTGTGCGTTAACTTAGCATATGACGCAACTCAGATTTGTCCAAACTCTTGTTTATCCGAAAACAGATTTGAGGACGCTTTGTGCAATCAGACCACCAGCGGCTGA
>JAHDBS010000016.1:25559-27284 GCA_020630225.1 Anaerolineales bacterium
TTGACGCGACCACGATTTTCTTTCATGTCGCGGAGTGCCTTTTCAAAAAGCCCTCCTAAGTCAACACGTTCTTTGTCTTTGCCTCTAGCCACGGTGTCTCCTTTAGAAAAACACTAAATAAAGCGTAAGATTTTGTTCTTTCACGCCCACTATATGTTGCGACTTGCAGACTATATGACATAGACTGCGTAGCGAAAGTCACGAATTATTGCTAATCTCGCAGAGATCCTGCAATTTACATCGCAATCTATACATTACTTCATCATGGGGGTGTCCTGACCACTATTATAGTGTAATTGATAGAAAGCGATGTTGTCCTGAATTTATACTAAACACCTAATCTAGACATAATTTGGAGAAAACAATGGCAAAAGCGATGTGGAATGGTGCGGTTGTTGCGGAAAGCGATGCAACTGTTATTGTAGAAGGAAACCATTACTTTCCACCTGAGGCAGTTAATCACGACTTGCTGACGGAGACAGACAGCACCTCAGTCTGTTTTTGGAAAGGAACCGCCAATTATTTCAGCGTTGCTGTAGATGGTGAAGTGGCAAAGGATGCAGCCTGGATTTACCGCGATGCGTCTGAACGGGCGAAAAATATCCAAGGCTATTATGCTTTTTGGGGTGGAGTAAAGGTTGAAGCATAGTTAAGCGGCGACTTTTACGCAATCTAGATAGAATTACAACCGAAGACACCTGTCTTCGGTTTTTTGTTTTAGGAGCAATGCTATGTCTGTGTCTGCCAAACTAGTGCGGAACTATCAAGTCGAAATCAAAGCCGGTAGCCACACCTTTTATTCAGATGAACCTACTGATTTAGGCGGCGATGACACTGGGCCAACACCTATGGATATGCTGTTGAGCTCGTTGGCAGGCTGCAAAGTGATTACTGTGCAAATGTATGCTCAGCGGAAAGGCTGGCCGTTGACCGGCATGGATATTCAAATGAGTCTTGAGAAGAAAAAGGCTAGCGAAGTCGAAGGGGCTGTTAGTGCGGGCAATAAGCAAGTTACCGTTATTGAGTCTGATATTACATTTGAAGGTGACTTAGACGAGGCCCAAATCGCACGTTTGTTGGATATTTCAACGAAGTGTCCTGTTCATAGAGCTATAGCAGGCGAAGTCATTTTTAAGAAAAAAGGTAGCTAGTTCTTTCCGATGCGTGAATTCAACTTTTCATTTACAGTCAATGCACCGATTGAAAAGGTAGCAGCTTTTCATCATGCGCCAAATGCGTTGAAACGACTTACGCCACCGCCTATGATTATGCAAGTTCATCGCTTCGATCCACTTGCAGACGGTTCAATTGCGGACTTTACAATGTGGCTTGGGCCACTGCCCATTCGCTGGGTTGCAGTGCATTCGAATGTAGATCCTGAAAAGCAATTTACTGACACACAACAAAGCGGTCCAATGAAATATTGGGCGCACACGCATTCTTTCACGGCGTTGTCTGAAACTAAAACGCAAGTGACTGAACATATTGCGTATGAATACCATGCCGGCCTTAAGGGCTTATTCTCACGGTTATTATTTGCGCCTCCCGGCCTGTTTGGTCTATTTACCTATCGCAAGCTAGCCACCCGATTTTGGGTCAAACGCATGGCGTAAAAGGCGAACTACAAGCACATTTTCTCTGCTTGACATAAGCTGGTCGCAGTCTAAAATCTACGCACTACGCACTACGCACTACGCACTACGCACTACGCACTACGCACTACGC
>JAHDBS010000387.1 GCA_020630225.1 Anaerolineales bacterium
CAAAATAATAGGTGCTAAAGTAGAACTTCTGAAACATTGATTAGATGTTAGCACGGGGCTGGAAATGACTCAAGGATGAAATCAGAACAGGCCCCGCTTCGTGTTTTGTGCTAGTCCTCGCGGATTACAAATGTTGTGCCCGCACTTCGCCCGTAAACGTCTGGGCGATATGTTTCGCTGCCAATGACAGGCAACACATTGTAAGTGCCGGGCTGACGCAAGTAGAGGTCGTAACTGAGCGTATAAGTGCCTGCTGGCAGTGTCTCCGCAAAGAACGAAATGCTTTCTACACCTGACCGTCGATTAAAGTAATAATCTGCCCAAGAGCGCCAATCGTACGGCGCTAATGATTGGCGCGGTGAATTGTCTGACACTGTAATGATGTCAGCGCCTGCGGGAATCCAGTCTTCAATTGTGACATAGCCCATGGTGCGCGGTACGGTAACCGTGATTGTTGCTGTAACGCGTTCACCTTGTGATCCTTCAATTATTGTTTCGCAGGAGTCTTCGCATGAGCCATCAGCAAGTTGATAGTGACGTTGGATTTGAAGCCCATGGTCACGGGCTGGGACATCTGCGACGTCTTGGTAGACCTTCAAAAAGGCTGTGTAGTACAAGTTGCCAACCCCAGCATCGCGTTCGATGTTGAGTGTATTCATGCTGGATTGATTTAGGCCAGATGCCGGAATTGTCTGTGTATATGCAATGTTGTCTGCCGAGGTAATGTCGTCTGTCTGTAACGACTCCCCATTGAGCGATACTGCGTAACTGTAGTCACTGGCCGCTTCGTTATGTAACATCAGCCAGCGATTGAGCGCTAGGAGTGACCATGCGGTGGCATGAGTGCTGTTCCAATAACCATCTGGATTGCGGTTCTGCAAAATTGCGCGAATTGCTTGCGGGATGAGCGGATTGCTTGAGTCATGTTGAAGCAAGGCCAGTGTGGCAACGGCTGTGGCGCGTTTGTCTAGCCCCCAGAAACTTTGGTCAGACGGTTTCTCATGCCAGATAGCGCCTGTAGCAGATATGGACGCCCGGCTCATTATTGCCTCTAGCAATGCATTCCGACGGACTTCAGCTAAGAGGTCTGTTGACAGTGATAACAAGAGTCCTTGCGCGAATACAGACAGATCTTGAGAGTGTTTTAGAATTTCACGGATGTCGTCTACTGTTGTCCAGTTGTAAAACTGCCCCACGTAAATTGCAAGCGCGACGCGATCTAAGTCAGCTTGGTTGCTGTCAAAAACGTTTTTTTCAATGAGCCAGTTATATGCAGCCTCAACATCGATGGAGGCTGATTCAGCTGTCATTGTTTCTGCCTGATAGAGCGCTAGTAAAGCGTACAGCGTGAGGTAAGTATCTCCATTGCGACTGCCTACATACCAGCCCCAACTGCCATCGTTGCGTTGACTGGCTATTAGAGATTCAATGTCGCGCTCGATTTGGACATCGATAGACGTTGTGTCTTCACCAAGCGTACGGTATGTTTCAACTAGAGCGGCGTTGACGAGCAGTCGACTAGCAACCCGCTCATTGCTCTCACGATTTACAGGTGACAACGCTGGCATTGCTAACTCAATGGCATCCACCAGGCTGGTGTTGATTTGAATATCTAGGGTGCTGTCGGCAACATCAAAGCGCTGTGGCAATGCAACCTGCTCTTGGATTAGACCTGCACTTTCCAAAATGCCGCTGGTGCCAACCACGTCTGGAACCGCATACCGATGAACAGGAATTTCTTGATTCGGCCCACTGCCAACGGGCGGCTTGCTTGCATCTGTATATACGCCATCCTGACTGTTGACTGTAAAGGTGAGGTCTACTTCATCTACGGCTTCAATCTTAACTGGCCAAGTGACGACTTTTTGACCTTGGGCTGGAATAGGCCATAGTTGCTCGGAGTCACCCAAGTGTGAAAATCCAGTGCCGTTGAGCTGTACGCTGAGCTCTAAGTCACTGTCAGTGTTGTTGGCAACCAATGCGCTAAGCAGCACTTCATCGCCAGCGATAAAGAAGCGCGGCGTGTTAGGGCGAATAAGCAATGGTAGCTGAGCCGTCAGTAGGTGCGTTCCTTCGCCAACGCGCGTGTCTTTTGTAATACCGCGTGCTGTCATTTGCCATGTCGTCAGGTTGTCAGGAAGTGGGACGTCTACCGTTGCCTGCCCGCTTTCATCTGTGGTGACAAATGCATTCCAATAAGCTGTATCTGGGAAGTCTGTGCGAATCCCCGAATCAACGCCACCGCCGCCGCCGCCACCACCGCCTGGGAAGCAGAAGTAACTATAGATGGATGGTTTTCTAGTCGTAGCCTCCGATTCGCTGCTACTTGTTATGACAAATCCATTGGCCTGAGATGCATAAAAACTCTCCTCAAGGCTAGGCTGTGCGAGCTCAAAGCGCTCTGCAACTTGTAACAATGCCAAGTCAACCAAAGCCATAGATAGTTCTGCTTCAACAGGTAAATTTTCTGCATTGGTCACAGACACGTCATATTGCACAACGTCTTGTGGCTGCGCCTGATCTTGCGATGCAGTGACGTCAATATTGAGTTGATACGCGTCTGTTGCCACGGCTAGATTGACGTTGCCATGTGCGTAGCGCATCCGCTTGGTTTCAGGGTCTTTGCCGCTCACGATGGTTGCAGTCACGAAAACATTCGGTGCGTATTCGGGCAGAATTGGTACTGAATAGAGTGTTCCCGTAGGCGGTAATAGGATGCGGTCAACTTCAAAAACACGTCCCCGTTGAATCGTGATAATGGCTTCTGCGTTTTGTGCCAATGGTGAGGTGATAAGAATCTCAGCAGTTTCATTAGGTGCGTATTGAGCCTTGTCTGCCACCAGAGTTGCCCGATCGCTACTGCCTGCTTGCCAACCAGCACGACTGGCATCGTATGCCCATAAATTGGTGGTGGTGGCAACAACTGGCCGTCCATTTGTATCTGTAATTTCAGCAGCTAGACGATAGATGCCCGACTGTGGATAGTTATACCCAAGTTGAACGCGGCCTTGCGCGTCACTCACGCCGTTGTAGTCAGTAATTGGCGTCCAGATGGTTTCCCAAGCGCCACTGTCACGGCTCCATGACATTTCATAGAGCGTAAGTGTCACAGGCGCATTTGCAACTGGTGCTTGGTCACGGTCGATCACAATGATGTCTGCTGTTGCAGGGTCGGCGACAGGCTGATAGGGACGCAATGCGTGTATGCCAACAAATTTATCGGTATGCAAATATGTTGTGCGGTTCTCTACCCAAACACGGTCTCCACTGTCATCTGTGACGTCGACAGACATATGCAGGACGTGTGATCTGTCAAATTCAATGTCGATTGGGAAGCGTTCGTTTACATCAGTCAGCGTACTCTCGACTCTTTCAAAGGGGGAAAACTTGAAGTCTGAAAGATCATCTGTGAAACGATATGGAATATCGCTTTGATAGTCCAACTCAAAACTGAACGCGTTGAGAGTAATGGCGACATCTGGATTTTGCACAGGTGCACCAAAGAAGTAATTGGCTGACACCGTATTGGTAAGATCGCTGAGTGCGGTAATGGTCTCTGGAAGTTGGAAGTCAACATCGAACGTAGACTTGCGGAAGTCATGGACTTCAACCCAATGTTGTTTTTGAGTTGTGCCAATTTCGAATAAGAACTGGTTGACTTCGGAATGGGCAATATACTGGGGTTGTTCTGCGATGATCTCCATTGCAAACGACCCAAATTCATTTAGAGTAAGTGTCTGCTGTTCAGGCGTTTCACTAAACGGTCTACGTGTGACTGTAATTGTCTCTCCTGCTGGCACTGTGTAGTCAAGATCGTTATTCTTGCGCACGATACCTTTCAAATAGACTGTGTCGCCTCCTCTATACAAAGGCCGATCGGTATAAATATCAATCGCATATTCGGGTTGATTGCGGTGTCGGTAAAGCGAGTCTGACACAACAATTCCCAACCGTTCTTTCGTTGCTGGATTGAGGATCGCTGCAAAACGATGGTCTTCTAAATTGACAAGTGCTTGTGGATATTCAAATCGCGCAATGCCGTTTGCATCGGTGAGTTGGGTGGCGCTGTCCTGCTGCCCATATGTCTCTGCATCATATTGATACAGTGTGATTTCTTGATTGGTAAGCGGCAAACCAGTCGTTCGATCTGTTGCCCAAACAAGCGCTTCGTACTGACCGGTTTGGATGGTGAGATTTGTATTTACGACCTCTAACAACCGCCAATCGCCACCGTGTGCATTTGCTGAAGTTTGCTGGTGTAGTAGATAGAACCCCTTCGGAAGCGGCGCTTGGTTTTCGGTCAAATTCAACTGGGTGACATCATGCGTCTCAGGCAAACCAATGGTTTGCTGCCAGCTGCGTACCACATTGTCTTGCCGCACGATCTCAGCTGGCAGTGGCGTATTCTGATGCGTAGGTGCTAGACGTAACGCAAGATACTCGGCTTGCGAAAGTTGATAGAGCGTATTCTGCGTTTCAACTTGATTACAAAATTCGACATGTAAGAACGGGGCTTGGGCGCTATCAATAACGCTATGGTGTCTTTGTTGCGTGGCAAATGAAATTA
>JAHDBS010000388.1 GCA_020630225.1 Anaerolineales bacterium
GAGCTAATAATCAAGACAAAGCGCAGCGCTGCCAAGATATGCACGCCCAGAAACACCAAGATCGACATAAAAATAAACATGTCGAGTGGAGACGTCTCTACTGCCGTAAACAACGTGCCTCGGTTTTGAAAGGCTAACGCAACCAAGGTCACTAGATACCAGAGGTAGTACAACGCTTTGACAAAGATGGGAAAAACTTTTGGCCAAACCGCCTGATACAGCAATGCAAATGTGGGCAAAATCAACAGCCATAACGCCCAGTCTGGCAATCCCAAGCGATCACTGAAAAACAGATTGACACCGACTAACACATGGATAAGCAACATTTGCTGTTCATTGACCCGCGGTAACAGGTAATTCCCCACCACTGAGCCAAACAACACCAGCACAAATACGATTGCAATGGTGACGGTTGAGATTTCATCTAACATTGACGAACGGACATTCGCAAACGCGGCATAGCTTAGGAGGTATGCAATGCCAAGACAGGTCAGCCCACCAGCAAGGATCATTGGGCCATAGCTAAAAGTTGTTGCCAACCAATTGTCAGACTTCGCTTGATCTGCATCAGTCTCATAGCCACTAACGTAGAGTAACCCTAGTTCGGTCAGGCCACCTGCCATCAGTGCAATAAATTCAACAATCGTCATTTGGAGGTCGGCCCAAAGCCAATCAGTGTGGTTGGATCATCCACGAACCCAGTGTAGAGCCAGTCAGGACGCACAATAATGATGGCCCAGCTCAAGAAGAAGAGAAACCACAAGCCGCCCATTGCTGGTTCATACGCTTGTACTTGCGCAAAATGCGCCTCCAACACTGGGGGCTCAACCATGTACTCCACGTAGCGGATATCCACTTGCGAACCTTCCGTAATGTCGGCCAGCGTAGCCGCATCATAGTAATGCACATCCATAATGGCAGAGCGTTCGCGCTCTTTATAGTCGACAAACTCAACGAGTAAGTCTGCGTCTTCATAGACATACGTAATTTCACCTTGCGTGACATACCCAGCAGTTTCTAGTTCCTGCACAAAATTACGATGTTCCCAATAAGTTACATTGAGCATCAGAAATCCAAGCAAGAAAAATAGCACGGCAATAGGTGACAGAAAGAAGCACAGTCCGTCAAGAACGCGAATTAGTTTCATTAGCAAGTTTGTTAGTTTTGGTTTTGTTCAACGCCTATAGATATCCGACAGCCCAGCTGCCAACCTTCAAACTAACCAACTATCCCTCTAAACATCAGTATACTTGGAGTATCAACTAATCAAAACATATGGCTTTACCCAACACAACTACCCTTCCAAAACTGAATTTCACTAATCGTTTTACAACGCAATTGCCAGCCGATCCAAGAGAGAGTAATGGTGTGCGGCAAGTCGAACATGCGGCGTTTTCGCGCGTTCGTCCGGCGACAGTGCCTGACCCAAAACTGGTTGCCTATGCACAAGAAGTTGTCGATTTTCTAGAGTTAGATACCGCGTTTGCAACGTCACCTGCGTTTGCGCAGATCTTCAGCGGCAACATTCAGCTTGGCGGCATGGATCCGTTTGCGATGGCTTACGGCGGGCATCAGTTTGGGAATTGGGCGGGCCAGCTTGGCGATGGCCGCGCTATCAACCTTGGTGAAATACAAACGTCAAGCGGTGACCACTGGGCACTACAGTTGAAAGGCTCTGGATTGACCCCCTATTCACGGGGCGCTGATGGCAAAGCTGTCTTACGCTCTTCGATTAGAGAGTTTTTATGCAGTGAAGCGATGCACCATCTAGGTGTGCCGACCACACGTGCCCTAAGCTTGGTTACCACTGGCGAAAACGTTGTACGCGATATTTTGTATAGCGGCAATCCACAACCAGAACCTGGTGCAATTGTTTGTCGGGTCGCGCCTTCATTTACGCGCTTTGGCAATTTTCAACTGCCTTACTCACGCCAAGATCACAAGCTGCTGAAGGAGTTGGTTGACTACACCATCCGCAATGATTTTCCACACCTTGGAGAACCATCCAAAGACGCTTACATCGCTTTTTATCGTGAAGTCGCGCTGCGCACTGCCGAAATGATTGTGCACTGGATGCGCGTTGGCTTTGTGCATGGTGTGATGAACACCGACAACATGTCCATCCTCGGCTTGACGATTGATTATGGCCCGTATGGCTGGCTAGATAACTATGATCCAAGTTGGACGCCAAACACCACTGACGCACGCAATCGGCGCTATCGCTATGGGCATCAGCCACAGGTGGCACAGTGGAACTTAGCCCAGTTAGGGAACGCGCTGGTGCCGCTCATCGAAGAGGATATTCCAGCACTACAAGAAGTTGTCGATGCCTATAGCGACGCCTTTGGTACAGGCTACTCAGACATGTTGGCCGCTAAGGTTGGGCTAAAAGCCTTTGAAGACGGCGATGACAAGTTACTCACTGAGCTACAGAAGATTTTGCAAGTCACAGAAACAGACATGACTATCTTCTTCCGCAAGTTGGCAGACTGGTCGGTTGAAGCAGTGACATCGGAAACGACAACTACTGACCTGATCGCCCCACTTTTTGAGGCATACTACAAACCAGCTGAGATTACTGGCGAAGTTGAAATTGCAATCGCAGGCTGGTTGAAAGACTACGCGCAACGCATCAAAGATGATGGCACTTCAGACGCGGACCGCAAAACGGCGATGAACAAAGTCAATCCAAAGTATGTGCTGCGCAACTACATGGCACAGCTAGCAATTGATGACGCCGAAGAAGGGAAGAACGGCTTAGTCAATGAATTACTAGAACTGCTCCGCAATCCATATGATGAACAGCCTGACATGGAGAAATGGTTTGCAAAACGGCCAGACTGGGCACGCTCACGACCGGGGTGTTCGATGTTGTCGTGTAGCTCTTAGATTTACCGCCCACGGAGAACACAAAGATGCACGAAGAAAACCTCTTAGTGACCTTCGTGCCCCTTCGTGGGCAGTTATTTTTCAGCAGTAGTAGCACCACGCAACATCACTGGCACCTGAATCTCCATCACAACGTCGCTTAGGTCATTGCCTTTGGGCGGCACAATGAAGAAATCATAGACGGGACTGGCAATTTCATAGTTGTGTACCTCTGCCCATTGCCCCAAACTTTCAAAGCATTGATAGCCTTTATCAGGTCCTCCGACACGTACAACGCAGGCCGTGGTTTCAACCTCTGCAATCGTTCGCATCTGTAAGACGTGGCCAGAGGATGACAGAGTCAACTCTTTCTTTATAGGAGAATTCACGACATAGCCAATTTCCAGATCAGCCGATTGCATTGAGAAGCCTTTTGTGTGATTGATGACAAGCAAATTGGTGAACTTACTTTTCTCAGGCCGATATGCAAAAAATGCACTTAGCTCTTGAATCAGCATCCGGGCTTGGCGAATGTCTGGCAATGTTGTTCGAAACCCATAAAAGAGTCTGGCAGGTAATGCCTTCAAGACAACATCAGCTTGGGTGACATCTTTTTCTTTGGCTGCCAACTTCAATCGCGCCTCAATGTGCTGTAAGCGCATGACTTGGGCTTGCACTTCCGCCTCGATTTCTGCTTTTTTGCGCGCCAACATCGTATTCAACATGTCCGTTTCAACTGGCTCTGTCAGTAACTCTTGAATTTCATCAAGGCTAAGGCCCAACTCTTTCATCGCTAGAATTCGATGTAGCTTGGGGAGCTGGGCTGCCTGATAGTAACGATAGCCATTGATCGGATCAGTGGTGATAGGTTGGAACAGTCCAATGCGATCATAAAAGCGCAGTTGTGAGGTCGCAATCTGTGCGATTTTGCTAAATTCTCCGATCTTAAACATGATGAAATTGGGCGTTTTACTAGCCGCGGACGAGCGCTGATGAACGCGGATTATTCGACAGTTTTATACCTTGGCGAGTTGCGAATCTGAGTTACGAGTACATGTAACACGGAGTCCTCCCACAACTCGCAACTTAGCCTAGCGGCTTTCTAAGTTCGCATCCCGAATGGACTTAGATGTCATATATAAAGCTGTGGCATGCAGGATGACAGAGATCCCCACGACTACAAACAAGCGTGCGGGGGTGTCGGCAAGACGGAATCCATCAATAAAATCTAATGATTCGCGGACGAGTGCGCTACCAAGGACGACGGCAAAGGCACGAGCGTCTTTGATGAGGAAGATCGCAATCCATGAAGAGGCTGCCATCGCAATCTCTCTGGCGCCCCAAGACAGGATTGCGCTTTCTGGTGCGCCAATGGCTGAAGGCCCCGGAAAGGTTTCGGGAGAAATCCAGGCCCATATCCCTAGAATCGTGGCGATGAGACCGGTTAGAAACGTTATGACAACCGCAAATGTTGGTGTTTTGATACGCATAATTCACTCCTTTGAAAACTTGTAAGTTGTTTGCAACCGAAGTGTAGACCTTGAAGTAACTTCAAGGTCAAGGGGTGAATTGGGGCTTACTCCATAAAGCTATCTGCGGGGATGGCGCTGCGCACAATCAATACAGATCCAACTGAGTCGACAAGTTGATTGAGGCTCTCGCTGTAAGTTTCGAAGTTTTCCTCGTCTGGCAGATCCAT
>JAHDBS010000389.1 GCA_020630225.1 Anaerolineales bacterium
TGCTTTGCATGTGCTCTTATTTGGCTTCGCTGAAATGTCAACAGGCCCTAGTTATTGCACTCGCACTTGCTGCTTTATTTGCAGCACAACGCACGATTGTAAGCGCGCAAACGCCATCGGTAATTGCGGAACATCGGAATTTAGGGGAATGTGAAAACGTCAGTTTCCCGACCGGCACAAGTCTTAGTAATCCGCAGTGGGTGGACTACCACACCCCAATGCAATTTATGTGGGTTGGCGACATTCCCAACGCAACGCAAGCTCAGCTATTTATTACCCCACTGCCTAGCACCACCACAGGCACCTTTAGCGCAGCATTCAGTGTGCCTATTCACAATGCCGCTGAGGTGTCAACAATTGACGGTCAATTCTTAGGGGGAGGCGTGGGCAGTTTCCACTATTCGCTCGCGCAACGGCAATCACAAGCCCCTGCTGGGCAAGCTGAAGTGCTTCAATCCTTTGCTGTTTTCTATGACGTTGCCGGCACTGCCATTTGTCGGTCATCAGACTGGACTATGGCTGTAATGCAGCCTCAGCAACCAATACAAGCAACTGAAGACCCGCAAGAAACGTCCACCACGATTATTACAATCCCAACTTGCCACGGCACTGTTTTCATTCTCGCTGGATCGCCATACACAGGGCAAGGCACTATTGTGGAAGGTAACCACTTCGTTGGCACAGACTGCGACGACATTATTCACGGCAATAATGAAGACAACATCATCAGTGGTGAAGGCGGCAATGACACCATTTATGGCTATGGTGGTAATGACATTTTAATTGGCGATGGACATGCTGGAATCTTGGAGGTTGCTGGGCCAGATACCTCCGATATTTTTGAGGATCTAGAAGATCAGGATATCTTCGTAGACCACACTGGCAACGACTCTCTCTTTGGAGGCGATGGTGATGACATAATCATTGGAGATGGATTTGTAGGGGAGAACCACACTGGCAATGACACCATTGAGGGGGGCGATGGTGCCGACACAATCATTGGAGATGGACTTGTAGGGGAGAACCACACTGGCAATGACACCATTGAGGGGGGCAATGGTACCGATTCACTCTTTGGTGACGGATATCAAGGTGAGAATAACTCTGGAGATGACACAATCCATGGCGGCGCAGGTGATGATGAGATCTATGGTGACGGATATCAAGGTGAGAATAACTCTGGAGATGACACAATTCATGGCGGCGCAGGTGACGATGAGATCTATGGTGACGGAAATCGCAGTGAGAATAATTCTGGAGATGACACAATCTATGGCGATGCAGGTGACGATGAGATCTATGGCGACAGCAAAAGAGGCCAAACCAATTCAGGCAATGACACAATCCATGGCGGCGCAGGTGATGATGAGATCTATGGTGACAGTGAAAGCGGCCAAACCAATTCAGGCGATGACATTATTCACGGTGAGGGTGGCAATGATGAAATTTTTGGAGACTCCAATACAAGCGCGTCCCAACCATCTAATGGCAATGACACCATTACAGGTGGTGAAGGTGACGATACTATTTACGGGGACAGCAGTTCGTCACTTGGCTATGGGGATGACAATATTGACGGTGGCAGCGGCAACGACACAGTCTCTGGCGGCGGCAATACAGACGATGTCGTCGATAACGTTGAAACAGATACATCCACACGAGATGATTTGGACTAGTTCTAACTCACATGAAATAAGTCAGATTACAAAGGCGAGCCCATCGTGGCTCGTCTTCTTGTCGTTATAGTCCATTGACATGCATTCAACTCTCGATAAAGCCCAGAGTAAAGCTAAACACCTGTCAACAAATGACAAGTCGCCCAGCCACTCTCTGAACGCACCTTGGTCGGTGCATCTGTCTTGCATTGCGCAATGATGTGCGGGCAACGTGTGTGAAAGCGACAGCCCGATGGTGGATCGGCCACACTCGGCACATTGCCAGACAGTACAATTCTTTCGCGTGCTGCATTTGTATCTGGCTGCGGCGTTGCAGACAATAACGCTTGCGTGTAGGGATGTTGCGGATTAGCAAACACCGCTTCGCTGGTGCCCATTTCCACAATCTCACCCAGATACATCACAGCAATTCGGTCGGCGATGTGTTGCACCACGCCAATGTCATGCGAGATAAACAGATAGGTTAGGCCATTCCGCTTCTGTAGCCGCACCAACAAATTTATGATTTGCGCCTGTACAGACACATCCAGTGCCGAAGTAGGCTCATCTAAAATTAGAAATTTTGGTCTTAGCGCGAGGGCGCGCGCAATGGCAACGCGCTGCGCCTGCCCCCCACTCAACTCATGCGGGTATCGACCTAGATGCTCATCCTTTAGACCGCACTCGCTTAGGAGTCTGGACAACTCCTCCATTATTTCGCGGCTACTGAGGCTCAAATGTGTGCGCAGTGGTTCAGCGATGATGTCCCCGACACGCATCCGTGGGTTGAGCGACGTAAATGGATTTTGGAACACCATTTGGAAGTGTTGACGCAAGTCACGTAAAGCGGCCTTATCCAGATCAAGAATGTTGGCCCCGTTGTAGTTGATCTCGCCGGAGGTGGCCGAAATCAGACGCAGTAATGTATTCGCCAGCGTAGACTTCCCACAGCCAGACTCTCCGACAATGCCTAACGTCTCGCCTTCATAAATTGTCAGGTCAAGGTCTTCAATCACCCGCACCGCATTGCGCTGACGGCCTAAGAGCCCCCCGCGCGACACGTAGTCTTTGGTGAGTTTATTAATCGTGATGAGTGGAGTAGTAGCCATACGTTGGTTGGTAAACGCGGATGTTGATCAAAATCCCATCCGCGCTCTTTCCGATCCGCGTTTTATTTATTTTCAAATACAATTTTGCCGTCACAAACGGTCAGCAGTGGGCGAGCTTCTACAATTTCCAGCGAGTCTTTTTCAAACAGATCACAATCCATCAGCACCACATCAGCGAGCATGCCTCGCTTAAGTTGCCCTTTGACACCGTCTTGGAATTCAGCGTAAGCAGCAGCGCTTGTATAACTCGCCAGCACCTCTGCTAAAGAGTCTGAATTATCACGCTCACCTGCAGCCAATGGCGTATTGCGGAGCGCGGCAGACATACCCAAATATGGATCAAACGTCACCACTGGCCAATCGCTGCCATAAGGCACTGGGATGCCTAATTCCCGCAGCTCGCGTGTTCGAAACGCACGCTGATAGCGCCACTCGCCAATACAGTGCATCCAGTTTTCAAAGTAATTATCAGCCGGACGCGAAAAATGCAGCGGCTGCATGGACGCGATCACGCCTAATTCTTTGAAACGCGGCAGGTCTTCATTATGGAGCGTTTCGATATGCTCAATCCGATGGCGACTGTCACGCGTGCCGTTGGCAGTCTGCGCATTGGCATAAGCGTCTAAGGTCATGCGCACACCAGCGTCACCAATCGCATGCACCTTGACTTGCAACTGCTGCTTGTCCGCCTCGGCAATCAGCGCATTGTAATGATCGGTTTCATACAAAGGCTGTCCAACGGTCTCCGGCCATAGCGTGTACGGGTCGAGCATATACGCCGTTCCAGATTCAATTACGCCATCAATGAAGAGCTTGACGCTACCCGCGCGCACTTTGCCAGTTTGATACTGGTCGCGCAACGGCACTGCCTCAGCCAAAATCTGATCCACGCGCGTTTTTGGCGTGACGGAATACGGCACTTGAATACGCAGATCAAATTCATCATTGGCGGCCATGTCAGCATACAAATGGATCTGCTCTGAAAACCCATCCATATTTGTGACGCTAGTGATGCCCAGCGCATTCATGTCGGCGATGGAGTTTCGTAATGCTGCCCGCACTTCAGCTGGGCTAGGCTGCGGAATGTATGCATCAAAGAACACTAAGTCTTCGTTGATCTGGCCCGTTGCCAAGCCATTTTCATCGCGCAAGATTTCAGAACCGGGTGCGCTCGACTCACCTGCGTACAAGACGCCAGCGAACTCCAACGCTTTGGTATTCGCCCAGATCGTATGTAGATCCAACGATGTCAGCACAACAGGCCGATTAGGTTCAATCGCATCCAAGTGTTGTCGGGTTAGGAAGCCGCCACCGGCCACGACGTCATAGGCCAAGCCGCGACCTTGAACCCAGTCTTGCTTTGGATCATAAGCCTTGATGGCCGTCTCTAGTTCAGCCAGTGACTTCACCGCTTCAAGATCAATATGCTCGCGCCGGAGTGCGCCCATCAACAGGTGATAGTGCGCATCGTGGATGCCAGGCATTAGGGTGCAACCGCCAGCGTCAATCACGCGGGTCGCAGCAGACATATGCGCTTTCGCAGCCGCCTGACTACCCACAAATTCAATTCTATTCCCAACGATATACACTGCTTCTGCCCAAGGATTAGCAGGATCCGCAGTGAAAGCACGGGCGTTGGTGATGAGTAAATGTTGCATAGGTTACTTAGCTACGAGAGAGATTATTAACACGGATATTGATTTGGCTATTCTCATGAACAAAGTTCTGAAAAATACTAGGAACCCTACAGTTTTAAGTATGCTGCGAATTTACTCGTATTCGTTGTCGT
>JAHDBS010000017.1 GCA_020630225.1 Anaerolineales bacterium
TTTCTGCTTTACGGGTTCAAGCGTCCAATTCTGCATGACCCGCGCTAAGACCAACGCCGCTTCAATTTGCGCAAAACGATAGCCAATGCAAATTCGGCTGCCACCGCCAAACGGCACATAGGTAAACGCCGCTGGTTTCGATGAAAAACGTTCCGGCTTGAACAGCAACGGATCGTCCCAAAGCGTTGGATCCCGATGCGTCAGATAAATGGAGTACATCACACGTTGCCCCTTTGGGATGTGATATCCATCAAACTCAAGGTCTTGTGCTGCAAACCGATTACCTGCATGCACTGGTGGATACAACCGCATCGTTTCGTTCACAATCTGGTCTAGCTCAGGGAGCTGCTTCAGATGCTCTAGCGTAGGCGTCGCCCCAGCTAATATCTCGCGTACTTTTCGCTGCACGCTTGTTTGCACATCTGAATGTTCAGCAACCATCAACATTACCCAAGCTAACAATGCTGTGCAGGTGTCATGACCAGCAATCAACATCGTAAGTAGTTGATCACGGATGAGACTGTCTGACAGATCAGCAGCAATTAGCAACCCTAAAAAGTCATCTGGCTGCGTTTTGGCCGTCTTTCGCTCAGCAATCAGTTTGTAAAGGTAGTCATCCAACGTTTTCAATGCTGAACGATAGCCTGGTCGCGGTACGTCTGCCCAGAGCAACCATGCTCCGGGAGAAATATATTTGAGCGACTTCAGAATTGGCTGCCAAAGCGGGTCAATATCTTGAGAAAAATCTAGACTGAATAACGCTTTCATCAATGCGATGAGCGTAAGCCTTCGCATCTCATTAAGCATATCGCGCACGTCACCAGACGCCCATTGCTGCATAACAACGTCTGCGCCCCACACCATAGAGTCGGTATAAAGCGCTAACATCTTGCGATGAAATGCCGGGGTCATAATCCGGCGCATTTCATCGTGAACGTTGGCATCAGTAACCAAAATGCCTTGATCTAATAATTTTGCAATTGGGTCTTTTTCGTTTCGCCACGAAAGCGTGTCAGAGCCAGCAGACAATACAAAGCGGCAGGCATCGGCCCCACTTAGGACTGTTGCTGAAAAGCCTGGCAAATTGGCCTGAAACACATTTCCGTAATGCTGATGGAATGTTTCAAGTGCCGCCAGCGGGGTTCGCTGGCGCAGCATGTTTTGAAGTGCAGCCAAGCCAGCTTGACTGTCAGGAATTGGAGGATGTTTTAGCACGCACAAATTCTACTGCGCACGCAACCGAACGCCAAAACTTAGTCGCCTAATCCGTAAAAGAAAAAATCCGGCGACCTGCCCCATACTAAAGCCGATCACCAGATTTATTTACTTGCGATAATAATTTTATAAAAACTATCCAAAAACGTAGGCAAACATAATCACGCAAAGACCAGAAAGCATAAGCAGATGTCTCGAATTTACATATCCTAAAGCTGGCAATCTTTCCGTTTTCTCAGCAGAAACAATTGATTTGCCTTTGTCTGCAAGCGGCATTAATTCCGATGTTTCCGGCCAAGGTTGCTTGGTCTCCGGTGCGCTGCAGTTTTTACCAGTAATCGTGCGTTCAAGTTGATAGACCTGCTCACGAATGACAGGATGATTACCCGTCAGGTCTAAAGCCCGCTGCAAACAATCGTAACGCTGCTCAAGCGTATCCACTGCACGGGCGAGCATTAGCCATGCGACCGCATTATCTGGCTCTTTGCGAAGCAACCAAGCCAGAACAAGACGCGCATAACTATCTTTACCTTTACGAAGTGCGTCTTCTGCCGATCGCAATAATTCTTGCGAAAAAGAGTTCATACCTACAACAGTTTCCATAACCGTATAGTACTCATTCATCGCCAGGTGTTCAATAAATATTCGATTGCAAGTTTGTTTGTTTTTCGTTCGATTCTGTACACAAGGTATGGAATTCATAACCACGCCCTCAGGGAACGCTTAGCTGGCTTGCAATAGAGGCTGAGAATCCAGTAGCCTCTAACTATGCGCAGACTTCCGTTTTTGTTACTAGCCCTGCTATGCGTCTTATTCAATATGACGTCCGCATCAGTTTCGGCACAAACCGACCAAACACTGCTGATCACAGAGTTGATGTATCACCCCCCTGCTGAGCAGAAAAAAGCAGAGTTCCTTGAGCTATACAATCCTGGACCTGATTTCATTGATGTCAGTGGTTGGTGCTTTGAAGGCATCGCGTTTTGTTTTCCAAGTGGAACAATTATGGAAGCGCAGCGTTATATAGTATTGACCCGCGATGAGCGTGATTTTGCAGAGACCTATGCCCAAGATGCCGATTTTGAATATCAAGGCAAGCTGTCAAATGCAGGCGAGACCATAGGTCTACTTAATGCTCAACAGCAAATTGTCGATACGGTCACCTACAGTGATCAGTCGCCATGGCCAAGCTCCCCTGACGGTAACGGTGATAGCCTAAGCCTGATTTCACTAGAGGCTGACAACAGTCAACCTTACGCTTGGCAAGCCAGTGCTCCTTCTCCTAAACAAGCAAACCCTACAATTGAAAACGCAATCCAGATTTTGAACGCTGCGGTTGAGTTTACTGACACCACAACGCTCATTTCTGCCAACATTGTCAACGCGGACAGTGTCACACTCACGTACCGCATCAATTTTGACGCCCCACTGACCGTTGAGATGACATCCGCAGATGACACTTATAGCGCCGAACTGCCTACTTTCTCTTCTGGGGATCTGTTTCGCTATCGCATTGATGCCCAACGTGACATCCAACAGGTATCTTTACCGCGCAACAACGCTATGGCATATACCGGACAGGTCATTCCAGATACCATCGAAACCAACATTCCAGTCCTGCACATTTTTGATAACGAATCAGAAACAATTCTTGGGATAGAAAATCAGATTTGGGAAAACGTGACATTTGCAGTTCGCGGACGTGCCTCACAAGAGTTCCCAAGAAAGAACTACAAAATAGATTTGGCCAAAGGCGATGAAATGCAGCCTGCATTTCTAGACTTTCCCGTTGATGAGTTTGCGCTGCAAGGCAGTGGGTATGAACCGTCCTATCTACGCCAATATTTGGCATGGGATGCTGTTAGGCGCTATGGGTTGCCTGAACATCAGGTGCATTTTGTGCGCGTGCACCGCAATGGCGACTATTTTGGATTATTCACATTTTTAGAAATGCCAGATGGAAACTGGCGTGAGCGACATGGGTTAGCAGACCACGCTGTGTATAAGGCCATTCCGATTTATGACGAAAACCGTGGGATTTACGAAAAGCGCACGCAGCTCGATGCCGACTGGAGTGAGTTAGACGATCTCAATAGTTGCATAGCAAGCGCCGTCATTACCGAATTAGAGACCTGTCTTAGTCGATTGGTAGATGTGCCACAAGTCATCAATGAGCTCGCTGTGATGTCAGCTATTCGGCAAGCCGACCAAGGTTTTCACAACTTTTATCTTTATTACGATGGCGATGGAAATGCGCGTTGGACGCTGTTGCCTTGGGATTTAGATCTCACCTATGGCCGTCAAGATCGCAATTGGAATATTGGCGGGCCGCGGACAGATTTGGCTACCGTGCACGCTGCATATGAGTTCTGCCCGCTATGCAAGGCTATTCTAAGTATTCCAGCGTATGAACAAGCTTACTTACGGCGTTTACGCACAGTGGCTGACGATTACTACGCAGACAATACACTAGAACAACAAATTGACACTCTCCTAGCACTCATTGAACCGGAACTCACCCTAGAACGTGAAATTTGGGACTTCGAAAGCAGCACACCAGAAGAAACACAGATCTTCTTTTCTGAACGATTTGTCGCCGCCTATCGAGAAAACTTACTAACGAATGGCAGCGACACTGGCACTGTGCCTGCGACACAACAGACCCCGAATATCAACATTGCGCCAGTTAGCATTCAAGCTACAGCCAAGGACCAACCTTACTTGGAATTCGAAATTGAAAATCTAGGCGATGATTGGTTAGACATTTCTGGCTGGCAAATTGGCAATACCACCGTGCCAAATGGCAATGTAATCGCCCCAAGCGGCACGCATAGACTCAGCACTCGCCTAACTGAGACGGTACAGAATAAGAGTAGCGTTCTCATTGGCGAAACTGATTTTTCAAAAGCGACACACACAATTACTACTCACGATGGCACAACCATCACAACGGTAACCGTCAATAATCCAATCACAGCGCCTAGCCCCACCGCAACGCCCTCAGCCGAAACTATGACTGCACCAGAACCCACCTCGCCCATAAACACGACCTGGATTTGGATTGCGATTACAGCCGCAACGGTCCTGGCACTGCTAGTCGCGATTCGCAGAAAATAAAAACGGCCATTACAAGATGACCGTTTTGAACAAATCAGGTAATTGCGCAGCAGCGTATAAACAAATTTTGCACTTACTATCGCGCGAATTCGTTTTATTCGCTACAGTCGCGTCCCAAATCCCGCATGTGTAACCCCGCAATTGTGCCACTTTTCCAGAACCGAGACTAAGTAAATGAGAGGTATGCACAGAGTCGAGATTCATCATGCTGAACACGTTTGAACAGGCAAAATCAGTTCAAAACCATCGCGTGTGTCCGGAGGTAAGGCCTGCCGCTAGCATCAGTCTATGAAATATTGCAGAACTCCGCTAAATTCAGCGCCTGATCGTTCGCGCGCAATGCTAATTTTCATGTATTCGCTATGCAAATGCGCTCACGATGACGAGTTCAAATTTCATACACACCTCTCAAGTAAGTACCAAATCAATTGGCTTTCATTGCTTCTTTTGACGCCTTGTAAGCCGCCAACGTCCGCTCCCGCGCCATCTTATGATCCACAATCGGCTTAGGATAATCTTGTCCAATTTGGCATTTGGCTAAGGTCTGTTCTAGCGGCGGCATTTCCCAAGGCGCATGGATATATTTTTTCGGCACCTTAGCAAGCTCGGGCACATACTGACGAATATAGTCGCCATTCGCGTCAAATTTCTTGCTTTGCGACATCGGATTGAAAATGCGGAAATATGGCGCGGCATCGGTTCCTGTACCTGCTGCCCATTGCCACCCGCCATTGTTGGCTGCCGGGTCTCCATCGATGAGATGTTGCATGAAGAATTTCTCGCCCCAGCGCCAATCGATTAGCAAATCTTTGACTAAGAACGAGGCCACAATCATGCGAGCTCGGTTATGCATCCAGCCCGTTTGCACAAGTTGCCGCATAGCCGCATCCACAATGGGATACCCCGTCCGGCCTTCACACCACGCCTGATATTCTGCTTCATCATTGCGCCAATCGATTTTGTCATAATCGGCACGAAAGTTACCGGCATACACATGCGGGAAGTGATGCAAGATACTCATGTAAAAATCGCGCCAAATCAGTTCACTCACCCAGACGCTAGCATTGTCACGCTGCACCTTTGACAACTGCGGCTGCTGAATAATGTCCAAAGCAGCATTCGCAGCTTGCCGGACAGACAACATGCCAAAGCGTAAATGACCTGACAAAGACGATGTCCCATCAATACTTGGGAAGTCACGCTGATCGTCATATTGCACAAGCGCTGGAACGCCTTGGGTGGTCCGACTAACAAAGTCACGCAACATAGCTTGGGCTGCTGCTTCCCCAGCAACATAGCGTAGCGGCTGTGCGAGTTCTGGTGCTGAAGGCAGCATTAGGCTCTCTGGCATTTCCGCTGGCGCCGGAACGCGATCTGGCGCAGGCAATACTGCGCGATGCTCAGGTTTTAGCAATGCATACCAACGCTTCTTGTATGGCGTAAACACCGTGTAAGGCGTATTGTCTTTTTTCAAGACCTCCCACGGTGCTTGAATACTGACACCTGCTGTTAGATGCAAGTCCACCATTGCTGCAACTGCTTCATCACGGGTTTTAGCATAAGGGGAATTCGCGCGCTCAGCGTAAACGGCGCTGGCACCAGTTTCAGCGACAACCTTCATCAGCTCCACAGGCGGATCACCGCGCCGCAAAATCAGTGCACTGCCTAATTTCTCTAAGTCTTCAGCGAGCGTTTGCAACCCAGCAAACATAAACGCGACTTGTTTATCGCCAACATAAGCTGAATTTAGGATGTTGTCATCCAGGATAAACAAGGGCACAACGGCATCTGCTGCTTGCAGTGCGGCGTGGAGTGCTTGGTTATCGGTCAGGCGTAAGTCACGACGGATCCACCAAATTACAGTCTTCATGCCGCCTGCTCCATTGAGATTGGATCTACCGCTGTTTCAGAAATTCCGAATTCATACAAAATATCACGGGCTACACGTAATCCGCCCAACGCAACCGCAGCTGTCGATTGACCAGGAAAAATGCTGTCACCGACCATCCAAAAATTGGGCATTAACTTGGGTCCCCACGCGCGGAATAAGTTAGTCTGCGGGAAGCCACCAACCCAACCCCATTCTCGGCGCGTAAACCGCTTGAAGGTCACCGGCGTTCCCGCTTTGATAAGCTGCGCCGACTCACGCAGGTTCGGAATCGCACGTTCAGCGAGTTTTAGCATTGCGTCGGTGTATATTTCTTTTTGCCGACCATACTCTTCGGGATCAGACGCCAGCAAATCCCACCACTTTGCCAAGCTGGTATGTGTCGAAATTGTGAGGGCACGCTGTCCAGCCGGCGCTCGGTCACCGTCCCAAGCAGGACTCAGTGATAAGAAAATGCTGTTTCCTTCGCCTAGCGGTTCACCTGCAATCACTTGGTGATGTAATGGAAAATCTTTAGGCAAGGCACTTTCATCTAGACCAACGTAGATCATGAATGCCCCCCAGCCGTCTTTCGGTTTGTCCGGCAGACGCTTCAATTTTGGTGGCGTATCATCCCCAAGTAATTTACGGATATTCCACGGCGGCAGGTTAGACACCACAAAGTCTGCGTCAAAAGAATTGACACCCTTACGCCGCTTGGTTTTGATAATATATTTATTATCAGGCGTTTTCTCAACGCCGGTCACTTCTTGCCGATACAGCACTTCACCGCCATTATTGCGAACGGCCTGTGCCAACACTTCCGCAATAGCCCCAATGCCACCCTTCAAATGCACAATGCCACGCCGTGGCAAGTCCAATGCAGAGGCACCGTAAAGCGCATTAGCGTGTTTACTCGTTGTTTGCGCAGCAATCAATAACTGTGCATCAATAAACAATCGCAGTGCATCACTCTGCCCGCGCAGGTGTGCACCAACTGGCCTTAGCACATCTAACCCGATACCAGGCAATTTAAGCGGACGTTGAACTACTTGTGACCCAAGCCACCCTAGAGTGTGCCCAGCTAACCCAGCAACTTGACGCGCAGTTTGTGGTGGCCAAGCTGGAAAACGCATTGCAAAGTCCCAAAGCGCATCCGCAGTTGATTCTTGCCAATTCCAGAAGGCATCTGATTGTTTGCCAAACGCTGCATGCCGTTCCGCAATGCGTTTGTCTTCATCAATCCAGCGCGTAATGGTTTGCCCTGACGGTAAAGACACAGTCATTGCTGGATCACTACGATGGGTCGGCCAGTCGGTGATGCCAACGTTTTTAGCAATTACATCCATCGGCCCATCTGGATAAAAGCCCCCCGCCAGCGTTGCACCAGCATCAAACTTATACCCTTGATGAAAAAATGTTCCCGCACACCCGCCAGGATAGACATGTGCTTCCAGCACAGTGACATCTACACCAGCTTTTGCTAGCAATGCTGCGGTTGTTAGTCCGCCTACACCTGCCCCAATTACTACAGCTTTCGTCATGTTAGTCGTGTTCCAAACAAAAAAGAGTGGCAAATGCCACTCTTTTGAGTCTATCGCTATTGGGTTGTGCGAGCAGTAATGTTTAGCCAGCAGCCTTGATGCGTGCCAAACGGGAAGCGCGGCGCTTGCGAATTTCAGCACGGCGTGCAGCAGGGTCAAGGTCAGACAAGTTACCGCCTGCAGCAGCAGGAGCCTCATCAGCCACAGCTTCAACGACTGCCGCTGCAACTGGAGCAGCCGCGGCAGCTGGTGCTGCAGCAGCGTTACCACCGTCCAAAATTGCTTGCAATTCTGGTGGAATTGGTTCGCCTTTCTTCTTGAGCAATGCAACTTGGCGTTTTGCCTTGACCATTGCTTTCTTATCAACTTTGACGCCACCACCAGTTGCTGCTGCAGCAGCCGCTGGCGCTGCAACAACGCGTTCAACGCGCTTACGCAATGGCTCAGTTGGTTCGGCGTAAGCCATTGCTTCTTCGCGAACCTCAAGTTCTGGTGACTCTTCTTGCATCAAGTCATCCAATGCTTCTTGGACAACTGGATAGTCAAAGGTAAAGCCTTCATCTAGCAAACGTTTTGGTACAGCGCGTTGGCCATCGAGCAGAATGGTAGACATTTCGCCCAGTGCTGCTTTCATTGCAAATGCAGGCGCAGGCAAAAATGATGGGCGTGCCAACGTCTTGCCTAATGCTTTGCCAAAGTCACGGTTTGTAACTGGGTTTGGCGCAGTCACATTGTAAATGCCCGCTGCTTCTTCGTTTTCAATCATGTAACGAATAGCACGGACTTGATCTTTAATGTGGACCCAAGGAACATATTGACGGCCAGACCCCACTGGGCCACCGCCAAATACATAAAAAGGCATTGCCATTAGTGGGAATGCACCACCCATGGTGCTGAGTACTACGCCTGTACGAATAATTGCACGGCGCACACCCATCGCTTCTACAGATTCAGTAGAGGCTTCCCAGTCACGGCAAACACTTGCTAGGTAATCATCACCCGTAGAAGATGATTCTGTAATGATTTCATCACCACGGTTACCATAGAAGCCAACTGCCGATGCTTGAATAAGCGCAGCCGGTTTCTTTTCACGCAACGTGATGCTCAAATCAATCGCTTGTGCGACAGCATTACCCGCAACAGTTCGGCTGTCACGAATAGCGCGTTTGCGACCAGCACTCCAACGACCGCTGGCAATTCCTGCCCCAGCCAAATTGACAATTGCGGTGTCTTCAGTGATGAGATCATACCAACCAGTTGGTGTACGACCGTCCCACTCTACAACGCGGGCGGCAGGCGATAGGTGCTTAACCTTAGAAGGATTGCGTGATAACACAATCACATCATGTTGGTCTTTGAGCAAACTATCGGCGAGTGCGGTGCCAATGAGGCCCGTTCCCCCGGTAATAATTACTCGCATGCGAAAGTCTCCAGTTCTTTTTCTTTTCTGATCTGCACTGAGCTGCCCAAACTAGGCAGCCTGCAATTCTATTGTAAACCGAAAATAAACGGTCTGAATTTTTAGCCGCACTATTTTACCGCGTTATGGCATCAATTTCACTGATGATTTTTTCAATCCAGTGAATCAACATTGGGTCGGCATGAGGCATGTACTTTTCAAGGGCCTGATGATAGACACTCAAGTACTCTTCAATGAGGATATCCGGCAAACCGGCATGGAGAAAGAACCCGCGCACCCATTGGATGTCTGGCCCTACAAAGTTGATGTCCCCCAATCGTAATGCAGCATTGATGCTGTCACCAAAGCACTTATTTGACGTTGTCAACATGCCTTGCGAAACGCTACGTGAGTCAAAGCGTTGCCAAACATAGCTTTCAATCAGCGGGCGTGCTTCACGGTAGCTTTGCAACAACGTTTCATATTCACGCGTTGGAGACTTAATGGTTGGCAATGGAACGTCGCTAATGAGCAACTGCTCAACTTTCTTAGGAACAACTTCAAGCTTTTCACCCAAGAAGTGACCATGAATGCGGGAACGCAGCTCTGGCAGATAATTGAACACTAGCCCACCATAGGCGAGCGGCACATTCTTGACTGCTAGCAAATTCGCAATTTCAGCCATCTCAGCAGCCGTGAACAACTGCTGACAAGACAGAATAACCAAGTCTGGCTGCGTATGATCGATCGTCGTGCCAAAACGCATCAACGGAACACGCGCGCCTAGGTAGATAACTTCCCACCCTTGGCGACGTAGTAGCAGCGTCAATACAAGCAATCCAAAAGTGTGTGTTTCTTCTGGCGGGCAACCGGCCAAAATACGACCTGGTCGCGTTGGGGGTGGCGCTCCGGCCAGCATCGATTCCATCTTACGCACTGCGAGTGCAGTCGCAAAGTGTTCTTGATGAACGTTGACACGCCCTTCGTACCAAGCTTGACCAATCTCAGCAATCCCTTGACTGATAAGATCTAGAACAACTCGCTCTACAGGAAAAATAGCCAATGCTTGGTTCAGAATATTGTCTGAGCCTTTTTCATTAAAATCGAGAGCTGTTTTGATCCAACGCTGGCGGAATGAGTCTAACCCGCGTAGGTCAGCAACTTCTTCAACTGGGGATGTCTGGGCTGCAATTGGCTTATCAACTGGTAACGTATCAAGCGGGTCTTGCCCTTCACTTTCATACTGACGCCAGAGTTCAACAGCACGACTAATACTCATGCCCTGTCGTTGGCGCTCTACTAACCAGTTAATGGTTTGAATGTCGCGCGTGGAATACAAGCGATGCCCACCCTTCGTCCGACGCGGGTTAGGCAACCCATAGCGTCGTTCCCAGGCACGGAGCGTATCAGCTTTTACTCCAGTTTCAGTTACCGCTACCTTTAAGTTATAGGTTGGCGATGTTTCAGTAGGCGACATAAAAAGAAAATGTGATGTTCGACTGTTCTAGTCAAACGAAACACTATAAAAGAATGAACTAGGCAATAAATTTTGCCTAAGTAGAAAGAAAACCTATTCTAGCTTGTGTAAATAGCTACAAATCTTCTCAAATTACATTGTACCTCTTTTTTGTCAAGGTAAACGCCCATCTATTTCATACCAATCTAGACAAAAACTAGACAAATTGTCGAATTTCGCGGTCAATTTCGGATTTTTTCGATATTCTTAAGCAATGCTGTATGTAGACAAATACATTGTTGCCCCACAAGACCTAACGCCACCCGTCTTCGATACACAAGCATTGCTTGGAAGTAAGGAACAACAGCGCGTCTTAGACTTTGCCTATGACTATTGCTCACGCCTCACGGCAATTCATAGCAAGTCATTTTATGTCGCGTCTCAACTCTTGCCCACACATAAAAGAAAAGCCGTGCGTGCACTCTATGCATTTTGCCGCATCACGGATGATATTGTGGACAGCCCGACTGGTAACGTTCCTGTAAATGTAGCCGAATGGCGGCAACGCAGTTTGGTAAACAAACCTCATCCAAGTGATCCTGTTGTGCTTGCCTGGACGGATGCCTGTCACAATTACAGCATCCCTCTTGTCTATGCACATCAATTGATTGATGGCGTGCTGTCGGATCTCTCCAAGTTCCGATATCAGACATTTGATGAGGTTGCCGACTATGCTTATGCAGTCGCGTCGACCGTAGGCCTGATGAGTATGCACATTGTTGGATACCAAACGGTGGAAGCAACACCTTACGCAATCAAACTTGGGATTGCACTGCAAATGACCAATATTCTGCGGGATGTTGGAGAAGATTTACGCATGGGCCGTATTTACTTGCCCCAAGAAGACTTAGAAGCATTTAACCTAACCGAAGCTGATTTACAGCGCGGTGTTGTGGACGATAGATGGCGCGCATTTATGCGCTTCCAAATTGATCGGACTCGCAAGTTATATGACGATGCTTGGCCAGGTATTAAAATGCTAGATCGTGATGGGCGCTTTTCAATTGCGTCCGCTGGAAACTTATATCGTGCAATTTTGAACGAAATTGAGCAAAATGACTACGATGTCTTTAGTCAACGTGCCTTTACGGGCAAACGTCAAAAAGCCCGTGAGCTAATGCGAACGTGGTGGGTCACTAAATTGATGTAACAAAAAAGCGCCAGAGACTGGCGCTTTTTCTTTTTTTATTCAGGAATTTGTTCAGAGCGTTCGTGTAACGGTAACTTCAACTCTACAATCACACCGGGCCGATCTTCGCGGTTGCGAATGGTTGTTTCCCCATTCACCCCCCAAATTGACGTTGAGACCATAGAAAGTCCCAAACCCATGCCAGGAATTTGACCAGAGTGAGTCGGCTCAATTTGATAGTACGGTAACCAAGCCTTGTTGAGCTCTTCTGGCGGTAAATTGACACCATCATCCACAATAAACAAATGCACTTGACCTCGGTCAGTTGCCCGCACTAAGACATTAATCTCTGGCGTCTTATTTGGGTGGAACTTCTTCGAATTCTCAAGCACTTCCCACAGAATGATCTCCGCAGTCCGCTGTGAAAATGGCAGGAACAATTCACCCTGCCGCTCTGTAATCTGATATTGCACATTCGCACGATCAAGATCAAGGTTACGAATAACGGTATTGAACGCTTTTTGAATGTCCTTGAGCTTACATGGCGGGAAGCCATGGTTTTCACTGTCTGGCACATCGACATATTGCAGAATGTCTACAATTTCGCTCTGCAGCTTAGACGCCGCGCGATAAGCAGTGCTAATGAACTTGTCTTTTTGCTCTTCCGTATACCCGGAACTGCCGTCTTGCAACACCCGCAAGAAGCCTGTCAACGTCCCAACTGGCGTCCGCAGCTTATGACTAACCTGCGAGTGGAAGTTCCACATTTCCTGCTGATTGACAACCGTATTCGTGACATCCCGAATGGAGACAACGAAGCTTTCTTCGGTCCCTGAAGGAATTTCAACACAATTGACCAACAGCCAGGCTAGCGGCGTATTCTCAGTTTTGGGCTGCACTAAGTAGAACTGCATATCGTTTGGCGTCTGCTTAGGCCACTCTGACCATTCTTGCTGAGGCTCTAAACGATAGCGTTGCTTCGCGAGTTCAATAAACTTCCCAGAAATATTTCCCTGATCATCACGATTAAGACCAAGATACAAGCGCGCTTTCGGATTGGCGTACAAGATCTGATCTTGTTTATTCAAAATAGCAAACCCAAGGTCAGCATTTTTCACAACCCAACGGAACTTCGCCCGCTCCAACATCAAACGTCGATAGCGATTGAGCCGAGTAATCGTCTTGATGCGCGCGCGCAACTCAACCCGATCAAAAGGCTTACTGACGAAATCATCAGCGCCAGCTTCAATACCGCGCAAAAGTGAGTCACGATCATCCAAGGCCGTAATCATAATGATTGGCACATCAGAAATTACCGGACTAGAGCGGATTAGACGGCACGCTTGGAAACCGTCCATTTCTGGCATCATTGCATCAAGCAAGATGACATCAGGCATATATTTTGCGGCTTTCTTGATGGCGTCTAGACCGTTGTCACTAAAGACAAAACGACAGCCGAGAGGCATCAAAGCAGCTTCTAGGGTTGCCCGCCCTGGGGCTTGATCATCTACGATCAAGATAAGGGGTTTTTCACTCATAAACTACAGTGTAAACAATATTTAGGTAAAGATGCAATAAAGGCCGCCTAATTGAGCGGCCTCTGTAAAGTCAAATTAGTGCAAGACTAATGCACACGCTCGTTAGAAGCCTTCTGCCGGATGTATTTCTCAATCATTTGCTGCAGACCTTTGAGGCTCAGCGGCTTACTGACATAGTCATTCATCCCTGCATCTAGACATTTCTGACGGTCACCTGGCATTGTCATTGCGGTCAACGCAATAATTGGGATCTCTGCCAGCTTGTGGTTCATCTTACGGACACGACGTGTTGCTTCCATCCCATCCATTTCTGGCATTTGAATGTCCATCAGAATGAGAACCGGATCAACTTCTTCTACCTTCTCTACCACTTCAACACCGTTCCAAGCTACAACAATTTCATAGCCTTTGCTTTCCAAGTAGTCTTGAACAACGTTGACGTTTTGTTCATTGTCTTCGGCAAGCAAGATACGTGGCTTCTCACTGCCACTTACCCCACTTAGCCCAGACGAAATAATGAGCGCCTTTGCCGCTGCTTGCGATGCAGAATTTGTTGGCATTGGCATAACTCGATTGAGCGACTTAGCTAAATCGTCTTGCGTTGCAGGTTTGACCAAGTAGTCAGCTGCCCCCATCGCAATCCCTTGGGCAATGTGGTCCGCAACAGAGACTAGCACTAATGGGACATCGCCCACAATTGAGTCATTTTTGAAGCGGGTTACTAGCTGCCAACCGGCATCAGAGCCATCATCAGCTGTTGGGTCAAGGATAATGACTTGCGGCTTCTCTTGCCGTGCAATCCGGATAGCGTCAGAGAAATTATTGACTTCGATCGGCTCAAAGCTTAGGCGTTTGATGTAATTTGCCACCTGATCTGTCAGCATTGGCAAATCTTCGCTAATGAGCTTTGGTGCCATTGCGCGTTCAGACGTCGCCATGCTCGTCCGCTCACCTTCAATATTGTGGGCTGATGTTGCATTCAATTCGTCTTCGTCATAGACCCAAGGCATCACTACGGTGAAACGACTGCCAACGTTTGGCTTACTATCCAACGTAATTTGTCCGCCATGCAGTTCTGCCATCTTGGCAACAAGTGCCAAGCCTAGACCAGTCCCTTCATGACGGCGAGACAAACGACTATCAAGCTGTTGGAACGGCTTGAAGAGCTTTTCTTGATCTTCTTTTGAAATCCCGATCCCGGTATCCCAAACCGCAAAGTTGATAGTGTCACCCTCGTCAGTTTCATACACGTCTAGCCCAACACGGCCATCGTCTGGCGTAAATTTGACTGCATTCGACAGCAAGTTGACCAGAATTTGCTTCATCCGACGCGAGTCAGCTTTGAACATGTCACGTTCAACGCGCACGTTAGTCGTCAGCGTAATATTCTTGTCATGCGCAATCTTTTCAATCATGCGGATACTAGACACCACTAGCATATCGATTGAAGTCATTTCACGAATGAGCGTGAACTTACCCGCTTCGATTTTTGACAGGTCAAGAATGTCATTGATCAGTGAAAGCAAGTGCCGCCCACTGTCTTCAATGTTCTTCACCGCTTTGCGCTGTTCATTATTAATGCCACCGAAGACATTTTCTTCGAGCGCCTCAGCCATCCCGAGAACAGCATTGAGCGGCGTACGCAATTCATGACTCATGCTTGCCAAGAATTCATCTTTCATCTTGGCGGCTTTTGCGAGTTCTTGGTTAGCCGTACTGAGTTCTAGTGTCCGCTCCTCAACACGCTTAGCCAGCAATTCACGTTCAAGCTGCAGCGTCACTTCAGCTTGACGGCGTTCAGAAATTTCACGTTCTAGTGCAGCTGTACGTGCAGATACGCGTTGTTCAAGCTCTTCATTGAGCGCCCGGATTTCCATTTCCGTACTCAAACGCTCGGTAATGTCTTGACCGACACAAAGTGCGCCGACAATATCACCTTTGTCATCATAGCGAGCAGCAGAGCTCACCAAAATTTGCGTTATGGTGCCTTGTTCATCTAACAATGGAACTTCAAAGTTGACCTGTTCTTGACCTAGTAAGGTCGCTGACAAAATGTCGCCAACAATTTTTCGGCCATCTGAGCCAACACGTGACACGAGATTGATCCCAATTGCTTTTTCTTTTGGAAGGCCCGTCAGCCGCACCATCCCTCGGTTCCATTCATTAATGCGCCCTTCAATGTCCATGCCGAAGATTGGCGCATTAGCCGTTTCAATCAACGTTTGCAGTTCATTTGCACGTTGTGTTGAACGTTTGAACAGTTCAATATTGTCAATTGAGACAGCGAGGTGACTTGCAACCACTTCCATATGCTCAACATCGCGCTCCACAAAGTCACGATCTTCCACATAGTTGATGGCCGCCAAGAAACCTTTCAAGTTTTCGCGATGCTGAACCGGCACAAAAATTACCGAGCCCGGTGTCCCGATAAGCGCTTCTACAAAGGCGTTAGGAATGAGGTCTAAGCCCTGAATTTGGTCGCGACTGATCAAAATTGGCAGGCGACGTTCAAAAAGGCGTGTAATTAGTGGCGTTTCAAGATCTTTGAGCGTAATGTTTGGCGCCATCCAATTAGCTGCACCACCGACCATGAGTTCTAACGGCGCATTTGATTCATCACTTTCAAGTCTGACCAACAATACAGAGCGCGCGCCTAACAGTTCAGCAGAACGCGTAACCGCATTCTGAAGCAAGTCATTTGAGCTTTCATCTGAAATAAAGGTCTGGCTGAGCTTATAAAGCTTGCGCGTTTCAGCAAATGCGCGTTGCGTTTCTTCATACTGTTGGCGCAATAGCCATTCAGATTCTTTCAGCGCCGCTGCAGTTTGCTTACGATCTGTAATGTCATACCCAATCAGCGCAACTTTGATGACCTCATCGTAGTTATTCGTAACGGGGAAAATGTTGGTATCAAAATAGCGGTCACCAAACTGCTCTTCATAGCGCAGCGTTTGCCCAGTCCGGAACACCTCTGCAAGCAGATCTTTACGATTTCCAATAAAGTGATCTGGCAAAACATCGAAGACGTAGCGCCCCACTATTTGAGAGGTCGGAATGCCAACAGCGGTGGAAAGGCTTTCACTAATGACTTCCACCTTGCCTGCTGAGCTAATGACAATACTGAAGCCAGTTGGCGAATCAAGTACGGTGCTAACAATAGCGCTGGTTTCGACCAAACGCGCATTTGCATCTTCAAGCGCTTGCATCCCTAACACTTCGGTTAGCGACACTTGATGATTTTCGTATTCAACTTGGTGCGTCAAAATTTGAACACGCTTCGCACCAGACTGCGTTTCCAGCAAGCACGCTGTTTGTTCTGGAGAATGCAATGACAGTGGCTCATCATGGAGGTAGAGCAAATCGCTAAGCTCTTGGCCAATCAAGTGTTCTGAATGCACCTCAACCATGTTTGCAAAGCAATTATTTGCGCGCAAAATCATGCCATCTTTATGAAGCACTTTGCCAAGGAAAGAAGAGTACATCCAGCTTTCCAAGTTGTCGTCTTTAATTTCAGTAACTTCTACAGTTATGGGCGTTTCAGTTTCAGGCTCTAAGGGCGGTGGTGCAGAAGCAGTCGGCGCCCCAAATGGATTGATCTCTGTATCCGGAGCTGGTTCAAAAACTGGAGCGTCTGTCGTGGGCGTTGTAATCTGCAATGCAGGGTCTGGCGCAACCACAGCAGCAAGGTCTTCTTGAATATCTGAGATGTCAGGAATGGAAACAGGCTCTGGCAATCCAGGTGCCGTCGCAACTGGAATGAGGCGTTTCCGAGTGAGGTAGAAGAAAACAGCGAGCAAACACGCAAATATCATGGCGTATAAGAAATGAAGAATGTCTTGTGTTTCAAATTGAAATGCAAAAATTGCCAATATCCAGCTTGCCAGAATAGTGCCAATAACAATTGCAAGCCAGCGAGACGAGGCATACACAAAGCCCGCCGCTGCAATGAGAATAATTAGGTTGGTAGTAAGGCGGATATTTTGTGTGAAATATAGCTGCACTAAGGTACTCAACGCTAACAGTGCAAAAATGAGCGTTAGTGTCGGGTAGACCTGATATGTGGCTATAGGATATTTCCCTATAAACCAATATAGCACGAAGCAGATGAAAGCCGTAACTCCTGCAACAACAATTGAAATCGGTTCAATGTCTGCAGGTAATACTAAGTAGTGTGCAATCGCTAAAAACGTTGCACCTAGCATTAGTGGCTTCACCATGCCCGAGACCGCATCAAGATGCGTATTCTCTTCAGATTTCGAGATTGTCAATTCCGTCCGCACATTCGAAAGAAATTGAACCCAAGTTGACCCAACCATTTACAAATTCCCAACAATATCGGGTGAATGTGCGCTAAATACCCATGCACATTTCACGCAAACTCTAAGCCGGTCTTGAAAAATGACCGAAACATAGAGTTCCTACTTCCCATGCTGCCTCAAACTTAACGAATGAGGATATAGATTCAATTAAGAAAAGGTTTATGTTTGCGAGAGGAGAACGATATTACAAAATATCTAACCAAATAATAACTTGGCTTGTCTCATTTGACACCAAACTGGCTAAAAGTAACCAGCAATTTTGGCAAGGATTAGGAGATAAACATCGCGTCGCCAAAACTGAAGAAACGATAGTCTTCAGCCTTTGCAGACTCGTAATGCCCTAAGAGGGATTCTCTACCTTCGTTACCCAAGAAGGCGCTAATCATCATCAACAACGTGGATTTCGGGAGATGAAAATTCGTAATGATTGCATCAGTCACTTTGAATTCAAATCCAGGCGTAATAAACAGTCGGGTGTCACTTGCAAACTCAGAAAGCATATTGCCGGAGCAAGCCTGCCCAGCGCTTTCCAGTGTTCTAACCGTTGTAGTTCCTACTGCAATTACGCGGCCACCGCTAGCGCGCGTCGCATTAATTTGCTCAGCAACTGACTGTGGCACAGTGCACCATTCTGCATGCATCGTGTGATCGGCAATATTGTCTACAGTGACAGGAGCAAATGTGTCTAACCCAACATTGAGCGTAACAAATGCTCGTTTTACGCCGATAGCGTCCAATTTTGAAAACAATTCTTCAGTAAAGTGCAAACCAGCAGTCGGTGCAGCAGCTGAACCAGCCTTATCTGCATATATGGTTTGATACCGATCTTGATCTGCTAAGGTTTCAGTGATGTATGGGGGCAATGGCATTTGCCCTAGCTGATTCAGGTACGGCTGCACAGGTTCTGAAAACCGCACTATACGTCGTGGACCACTAAGCTGCTCAACAACCTCAGCCTGAATTACGTCTGTGGCGTCAAATATCACTTCAACACCAGGCAATACGCGCCGACCACCGGCTAGGACTTCCCATGTGACATCATCTAACTGCTTCAATAATAACAATTCAACTTTGCCGCCAGTCGCCTTCTTTTTCCCCAAAAGACGTGCCGGCAATACCTTGGTGTTATTAAATACGAGCAGATCATTCGGCTGTAAATATTCAGCAATATCTGCAAAATGGCGATGTTCACGGCTGCCATTCTCGCGAGAAATCACCATCAGCTTTGACGAATCTCTAGGCGTAGCTGGCGTTTGGGCAATATACGATTGTGGCAAATCGTAATCAAAGTCGGAAAGACGCATATTGAATTGGCTCAAGTAGAGGACTGCTTTAGAACAACTTCCCTTGTTCAGGTTGATTAGGCGCTTGCGGACTATGTGGCCAAACCAGACCAAGGTGCTCATAGCCACGTTGCGTCACAATACGACCACGCGGTGTGCGGTCTAAGAATCCAAGCTGCAACAAATACGGCTCATAAACATCCATAATTGTGTCAGATTCCTCACTAATGGACGCACCAATTGTTTCCAGACCAACTGGGCCACCACCGAAATTATCAATAATCGTGCGCAGCACTAGACGGTCAACTTCATCAAGACCCAGACGGTCAATGTTCAGCAGGCTCAGCGCTTGATCTGCAACATCAGCAGTAATGATGCCATCTGCGCGAACTTGAGCGTAATCGCGCACGCGACGCAGCAGTCGCAAGGCAACCCGTGGTGTTCCCCGCGCCCGGCGGGCAACTTCAGCAGCGCCATCCGGCTGAATAGGAACATCTAATAGCTCAGCAGCACGGGTCACAATTTGTTGCATCGCAACCAGGTCATAAAATTCAAGCCGATAGACCGCACCAAAGCGTGCGCGTAGCGGCGCTGTCATCAACGCCAAACGCGTGGTGGCACCAATTACAGTGAAACGTGGCAAGCTAAGGCGAATGTTTCGGGCCGCTGGACCTTTGCCAATCACAATATCCAGCGCAAAGTCTTCCATCGCTGGATACAACACTTCTTCAACGGCACGACTTAGACGATGAATTTCATCAATAAAAAGAATGTCGCCTTCTCGCAAATTACTCAGGATGGCTGCTAAATCGCCCTGCCTTTCAATTACAGGGCCAGCAGTCACTTTGATGTTCACACCCATTTCATTGGCCATGACATGCGCAAGCGTTGTTTTCCCAAGCCCTGGCGGGCCATAAAACAAAACATGATCCAAAGCTTCTTGGCGCGCTTTGGATGCATCGAGCAAGATTTGCAGATTCTCTTTGATCCGATCTTGCCCAATAACTTCTGCTAATTTTGTTGGTCGTAAGGAAAGGTTAGCGCCATCTTCGCCAGCACTTTCACCTGAAACCATCCGCATGTCCTCGTTCATCATACTAACGATTATACAACTGTACTCCCGTAATACTTGCTAGGGATACCGCCACCGACTACAATCAAACCGAAACCACACACAACTCTATGGACAACGTATTTCATTCAAATCACCCGCTTGTAAAGCATAAGATTGCACGCCTTCGTGACAGCAATACTGACCCAAAACTCTTCCGCGAACTTGTGGATGAACTGAGTCAAATTCTTGTTTATGAGGCCACGCGCGACCTACCACTCGCGACCACCAATGTCACCAGCCCAATGGGCGCGACAGAAGGCCACAGCATTGACGTTGAAATTGGCATTGTTCCGATTTTGAGAGCAGGCTTAGGCATGGTGCAAGGCGCTTTGTCATTAATTCCATTTGCTAAGGTGTGGCACATTGGCCTCAAGCGCAATGAAGAAACGCTGCAGCCCGAACATTATTACGCCAACAAGCCAGACGCAGCAGACAACGCAGTCGCCTTAGTGTTAGACCCAATGCTGGCAACTGGTGGTTCAGCTGTCGCTGCAGTCGAACTTTTACAGTCTTGGGGAATTCAAAATATTGTTTACTTAGGATTGTTAGCAGCACCAGAAGGTGTTGCACATTTGCAACAAAACTGTCCGGATGTGAAGATATATTTGGCGCAAATTGACTCAAACCTAAACGATATTGGCTATATTGTTCCAGGTTTGGGTGACGCGGGAGATCGCCAATTTGGCACTTGAGCCTTCTGTCGAAGACGTGCTTGAAGAGTGTGATGCCCTAGAAGCAGAGAAGTCTCACGAGACTGCACAGCTGAAATACAAAGCGCTGCTCAAACGTCGTCCACTAAGTGATGCGCAAGCTGCCGAGATTTACTATCGCATTGCAGCCAATTGGGACCAGCAAAGCGAATGGGAACAAGCCATTGAACCCATTGAGATTGCATTACGTTTAGACCGGAAATTAGGAAACCCTTTGCGAGAAATGATGTCGCTATGGTACGCCGGCAGCCTGAATGAAAAGTTGCGAAACTACCATATTTCAGCAAAGTATTTAAAAGAAGCGATTGAAATTGCAGAGAAGCAAACGTCACCTTACTTAGCACAGTTGCAAAAACGTCTCGCAAGAGTTGAAAATCGCGCTAGGCAAGCTGATCAGTAACCAACCATGACAACCTTCTGGGTGATTGCTGCCGCCGCACTAATCACCGCACTCTTTACACCAATTACAACAGTCATTGGTAAGCGCATTGGGCTAGTCGCTTACCCTAGTGGACGTCGCCAGCATACTGGAATTATTCCGCGCATTGGTGGCGTTGCAATTGCACTTGGCATTCTATTGCCAAGTCTCTGGCTGTTTCGGAACAACACACTTTCGCCAGCCGAAGACTTACATATCATTGGCTTACTCTGTGGCGTTGCAGTTGCTACCGTTGTTGGTGTTTTTGACGACTGGAAAGACCTCTCCCCATTCTGGCAACTCGTGCTTCAATTTGGCATTGCGTGCATTGCTGTCTTTACAGAAATCATCATTGAGCGCTTCACAAACCCATTAACAAGCCAACTCATTATTCTGCCGCTCATTATCTATCTGCCAATTACTGCATTTTGGATTATGGGCATGCTCAACACCGTTAACTGGCTCGACGGTCTAGATGGCTTAGCCACTGGCGTGGCCGCAATTGCAGCTATGTTCTTTGCGGTGCACATGCAGTCCTTAGGACAACATGAACTCGCGCGTTACGCATGGGTGTTATTTGGGGCTTGTTTGGGGTTCTTGCCGTTCAATTTTGCACCAGCAAGTGTCTTTTTAGGAAGCGCTGGTGCACTTGTGATTGGATATTTGCTGGCAACGCTTTCAATTTTGGCACCGGCCCGAACGGCTACCGCGCTAATGGTCATGGCTATTCCCATTACCGATACACTCTGGTTGATCTTCAGTCGACTCCGACAAGGGCGTAGCCCCTTCTCAGGAGATCGTGGGCATCTACACTTCAGACTGCTAGATCGCAAAGTTCCAATGCGAGCAATTGTGATTGGTTATTGGGTCTTCTGTGCCGCATTTGGTGCACTGTCACTGTTATTGCCATCCGGTTTTTACAAGCTAATTGCGCTTACGGCAGTCACAATTAGTTTGCTAGCAGTAATGGCTTTTCTAGCCAAACCTATTGATCCAACACCACCTCACTCTATCCCCGCTAAGCAATAGCCACCGCTACTACGTCCAAACAGGACGCCACATCTTCCACGTCATTCGGGCACAGATACTCTCGCTCAATTCAGGACAATATGTATTACAAAGCAAATTGATCTCCTTCGGCTTGATGCGCGGACTAAGTAATAAATCCAGCGGAATATCACTTTCAGCCAACTGTGTTTGCGGGTCAATATTCTTTACGCCAAAGGTTCGTAAGGTCAGACACTCTACTGTTGCCGACACCTGCTCTACACTCAACACAACCGTCATTGCTCCAATAGCATCTTCATGATGCACCCTGTTGATATGCATCGTATCTACAATTTCCAAGTCAAGCGCAAAACCTAAGTCTTGACTGGCATTAGCATGCATTATCGGAATGATGAAGCCACCGCAAACCACTAAACCGTCTAATCCATAGCGCGCATTGTTGATGTGCACCGGGTGAGTGTTTTTATATAGCGTGCTAAATGCGACGCTATTGCTTAGTCCTAACGGGCGTGCAATGCCATGCAACAGAAAGTCATGCTTCTGCAACTGCGGCCTGCGTAGGCGCAGTCGAGCAGGAATATTGTCGGTTTTCTCTAGCAGTGTTTCCCGTAATTGAGGATGTATCGCTCCCTCAAATATTGCTGGGGTATCTGTAGCTGCATTAGGCTTCTCACCCAAATATGGAAACAACGAATTACGACGCATGCTCACCACCCGAAGGCCATTTTGATTCACTAATGCAACTCGTGTTTTCAAAATTGAATAGTCTTTACTACTAGACGCGACAATCTCATCAATATGCATAACAGAATGTAAGGTATCACCTACATATGCAGCATGTTCATAGACCACATCACTGATGCCCAAATGGAACAAACTCGACTCGGAAAATGGCTCAACTTGCAAACAAAGTGCTAAATTCACAAGTAAATGAAACGGTAACAGGCGCCCCTCTAGACCTAATGCCGTGCAGAAGTGGGCACTTGTTTCCAGCGGATTACTTGTCTGCACCAAGCTTTGCCAATTCATTAGCCAAGCCGCATCGACTGTCACATCTGTAATTCCATGTACAGTCTGACCAACATGAGCGTTGTCATGGTCAAGACCATAGCTGAGGCTTTTGCCACGCAATGTCGCTGTTGATTGTGTATTCATTGAATGTCTTGAAGTTGCTAAGGCGCGGCGCATCTGTTTGACAATTGGAGGGGCCACGAATGTCCCATCAATTATTTGGCAGCCACCAGTATAGTGTGACAGTAAGTACTCATAACGCTTGCGCTCAGCATGAGGTAATTGATAAATCCGGTTGATGACATTTAGCTGATCAAATGTCAACGCAACTTTGCCATCTAGCCCAATATCTTTGCCAGCCTGCGTATCTCGCCGAAGCCCACTCAGGTCTTTCACGTCTTCATATGGCGTGTCAAACGCGACAACATTAGCTTGGCGTGCTGCTGATAAATATTGCAAGCGCACCGCGTGTAAATTCTCAGTAGAGCGGACAGCCCCCAAGGCTGCAAACAAATCTGCATGACCAAGCAATAACGCTACATTTCGAGCGGACGCATTAGCAATTTCTACAGCATTTGCTAATGCTGCTGGTGTTTCAATAATGGGTAAAAAACAAAATGTATTCGGAGGCAATCGCAGCTTACGCTCCAGTTTTGCAACGTAAGCCTCGTACTGCAACACATCTGCCGCAGTTTCGAGCATTGGTAGTGCAAAACCATGTATGTTTTGGTTGTAAGTAATGGCTAAATCGGCTTCTAATGCGCGGGCAGTAGACAGCCCATTCAGCCGAACAACCACTAAAGGTGATGTGGTGCTAGGAGATTGACAATACGCTGCAATGAGATGCCTAGCAACTGGCTTTTGTAGATCTGGACAGCCATCTTCTAGATCAAGCACAACGCAATCGGCAGTGCTTATGGTTGGCAACAATTTATAAGTAGCCGCCCGATATGCCTGCACAAAAATACAACTACGCATTTGCTTTGGATCTCGCTGCCGACGTTTAGCTACCTGCGGCGCTGAAATCAAATGCCGCCGCTGCGCAAGTGCCGCAATTCGAGACGCAAACAAGCCTTGGCGTGCTACGGTGCCGGTCGTAAGATCAATAATAGTCGACGTGACTGCGTCAATTTCGCCCCGCTCTCGCACTAGTGACAAGTTATCTTCCACAATCACACAATCTGCTTCGCTAAGAAAAGTATCATGGATATCAGCTTGTCGAAAACAGTTCCCTGCTCCAGATCGATTTGCGCTTGTCACAGTCACAAGCACGCCTCTAGTCCACGCATATTCAGCGATGCGTGACAGTTTGCTGTCCAAATTGAAAAAAAACGCTAGCTTTTGATCTTGTAAATTGTGCGTCGAAAGCGCCTGAATACTTGTGAGTGCTGGATTTACATAGTCAATAAAACCAACTGGATAAGGGAATTGCGCAACAGCCTTGTTGAAAGAAGACGTTGTAAGTGTCGAAAAGATCTCAGGGGTAGCTAAAACCCCAGTCTTTTTTGTTTTGGGGCGTTTTTTCAACTTGTAAAGTTTTGCTACAGCGTTAGGCGTAATCGCCAATGCAGCATAGCCAAGCATTGTGGGAACAACAACAATACCATCTGCTCGGAGAACATCGAATAGGGATTCAGGTTGATACATTGCAGATTAGCAAGCTAGACAATCGTGCAAATATACATTTTTCTAAATCTACTTATGAATTTAGACTATTCTATTTGCACAAATAAAATTGGCTACATCAACATTCTATCTGCAATTCTATTCATTTATCGATCTCAAAAGAAGCTATAACAAGACTATAACTTCAATAGCGTTGAGAATACTCAACAGGATTAAGGCTGCTTATGTGCATACAGCTTGTTTTTTTACTGCGGCTGACTTTGAGTTTTAGGCAGGGATTATCAATCGTTTTGGGTAAAAGTTGTTCAAGCATATCTTATGTGCTCATACAACATCATCCTGCAGCAGCAACAAACGCAACGCCAATTAGAGAGACGAGGAGTGCAGCCGACCATCGATGATAGAGTTCAGTTCCACTTGACTGCATTTGCCCCAAACGCAACAGCATAAACAGCGTGGCACCAACAAAGACGAGCATGGGTGTTCCAAAGCCATGCTGAAACGAATGATAGGTATTGAGGATAAACACGGCGGCGGCTGATCCGCCCAAAATCTGGGGTGCAACCGCTTTGTCCCCCCCCGAATAGGATAATGAGTCCCGCGACAATGCCAACGATGTTCCCAGAAATGCGTAACGGTTCTGCCAGATCGGCGCGGACGTGGACAAAAATGTCAAAAAGGTTCCATGCAATTAGTAGGATGGGTAACCACTGAATTTTGCGGCCTGTGCTTTTCTTCATGGTGTCACCTTCTGATATGTATTCCCGAAATCATCACTGATGACATACGCCAATCCATTTGCTATCAATTCAGACTTCTCGCTCAAAACCCGCGTCTGATAACGCCAGTCCTCTGGCAGTTCCAGCCGCTCACCCAACATTTCCAGATCATCAATGGTTAAGGTCGGATCAACAATTTGAGCATACGACTGCATCCGATAAACATCCCCCTCTGGCGAAGTCAGCTCGTAAACCATCGCGCCGGCGTGGTAGGTGAACGTTGTAGTCCGCTGCACTTCATTGTCGGTGTAAAGTGATTCGCCAGCCGTTCCTTCCCACAGCTTGGTTTCTAGCACGGCCGCCATTTTCATTTCAATGCCGCCAAAATCGGCCGTTTTTCCCTCAGCCGTCTTGCCACCCCCCGCAATTTCATTGATCACCCAATAACGCGGGCCATTTATCTTGACGGCGATAGCACCATACGCTGCTGCTAATTCCTCTTCATTTATCGCCTCCCACTGCTCAGCGGGACATTCATTGTGTCCAATTGTGTTGTAAACCTCAACGTAGAAGGTCGTTCCGCTCCGAAAAACAGGGATGATTTCGCAATAGCGATAATTGCGAATATCCTCTGGTGGACGCGAAAACTGTGTTTGGGTAACAGCTGGAATTGCATTTGAATAATCGGTGCTGCCACATGCAACCAGTGCAAATGTAAGAATAGCAAGCAACGACACGATTTTGCGAGATTGATTTGTCAACATTTTATTGATTTCCTTTCTAAATTCCGCGTAGACAAGAAAAGTTTTCGAGACTTTTCTTGTCTTAGTTTTGTTTATGCGGACACAACATCTAATTCGTTTCCTTCATTTTCCAGCTATTGCCTTCTGCTGCCAGCCAAACACGGCGAAGATGCCAACAGTAGAAACTGTCAAAATCAAAGTGACCAGTTGATCTCCTCTCTGCTTACGCATTACTTTCTGAACAATATCCTTGTTCGCAGTATGGTGGTCGGGTACAGGCAGTACACCATTTTCTGCGGTGTAGCGTTGATAGAGAGTCAGCATGTGCTGAAATTGGGCGGGTTTTTGTGCTTTGAGATCGATTGTTTCGCCGGGGTCGTTGACGATATCGAACAGATGCCACGTCTCATCTCCCAATGGCTCCCGATTAAACACAATTTTGTACCCGTCATTGAATAAGGCGACGCTGCCTGCCAGTTCATAGCCTACATAGTCATGAGGCTCATAAATATGCGCCACAGTCCCATCCAGCAGAGGGAGCATATTTTTGCCAGTCATTGGTTCAATTTGCCTACCCCCGAACCGTTCCTGCGGTGGCTCAATATTTGCCATTGCCAAAATAGTTGGGGCTATATCCGTCACATGAACAGCGGCATTCTGAAAACCACTCCGACTCTCAATTCCGGGGCCAGACATGATCAAAGGGACGCGCAGCCCGCCCTCACCGGGATGGAACTTGAAATAACTCAGAGG
>JAHDBS010000018.1:0-1227 GCA_020630225.1 Anaerolineales bacterium
AATATGATGGCCGTGTTGACCATTTCTGGCGTCATGGGGGTAGTGATTTTGCTACTCTACACTGCCGTAATTGGCGTCTTCACAACCTTCTCTGAAACAGCGTGGACCCGCTGGTACGAACAAGCTACGGATGTATATCCGCAATAATTAGCGCAACACGTTGCAACTTCACATTCCTTAGTACAATCTGAATCTATGGAACTCAACACAATCCTCACAACTTACTTACCGCTTTACATTGTGCCGGCCTTTGCAGGTTGGGGAATCGTATTTTGGTGGGGGCGGGATCAGATCAATGTTCAGTTTGGCGATTTTCTGTTTCTAATTGCGCCGTTTATTGTGTGGGCCGGGCTAACAACAATGTCACCTTATCCTGACCATTTGTTGCCATTTCCCGTTGAGTCGCTGCTACTGGGGTTATTAGTGCCAGCATATTTCTGGGGACGAATTCGCATGAGCACAGAGTTCGACCAGACTCTTCTTTCCCCTGTGCTCGTGCTGGATATTATGTTCACAGCTGCCATTATGTGGTGGCTGCTGTAGTAGACCGACTAATCTAACGCGTTGTTCAACGTTGTCCGCAACGTCTGAATAGCGTCGTTACTAAGCGGGAAATACCCGACAGCCTCAATCTCTTGATTCACACGATTCAAGAAAAACTGCACAAAACGGCCTACCTCAGGGTTTTCTTTCATCACTGTCGCATCTGAATAAATAAACAGCGGACGCGCTAACAGATAGCTACCATCCTCAGCGCTTTGTCGCGATGGCGTTACGCCCTCAATTGGTAATACGCGTAAGGAATCGCGGTTCTGTAAGTAGTACGCATATCCAAAGTAAGCAATGCCATATGGTGTGACTGCTAACGCCTGCGTCAGCACGCTGTCATCATGCGAGACTTGTAAGTCTGTATTGCTCAGCATGACTTGTTCGTCTTTGTTGAAAACCTTCTCTACAAAGAAGTCAAAGGTGCCGCTCTCTTTGTCAGGCGAGAAGCGAATAATGGTTTCCGGCGGCCACTCAGGATTCACGTCAGACCACTTCTCCGCCCCACCATAGATCAACGCAAGTTCTTCAAGCGTCACAGTCTCTATAAACGTATTCGCGCGACTCACCGTAATGGCTAGCGCGTCTGTGCCTACTTGGAATTCAATTGGCACCCGCCCAATGGATGCACAGGCTTCAATCTCGCCTTGCTTGATCGGGCGACTCGCATTGGCAATATCC
>JAHDBS010000018.1:1327-10216 GCA_020630225.1 Anaerolineales bacterium
TTGCGAGCTAATTCTTCAACGCGTCGCATTACTTAAATGGCATTGGATACAACACACCGCCATCTCGGAACAATGCGTTGAGACTGCGCGGCAAATTCAAATCGGTTGCAATGCCCACGTTTTTATCATAGATGTCCGCGTAATTACCGACTTGTCGAATGACCTGATAACAAAAATCATCGGCCAAACCAAGCTTCTTTCCTAACCCCGATTCAGTCCCGAGCAGCCGCTTAATTTGAATATCTTCAGAGTCCAGCAATTCCTCGACATTGTCTTTGCTAACCCCTAAATATTCTGCATTGAGCGTGCATTGCACCACCCATTCCACAACGTCACGCCAGTTATTGTCACCATGCCGGACAACCGGCCCCAGTGGTTCGCGGCTAATATCGTCTGGCAAAATACGATGAGCAGCGGGATCACTGAGAAGCAGTTGCTGCCCAATTAGCGCCGATTTATCAGCGGTGAAGCCATCACACACGCCGTCCTGATAGTCTTGGCGCAGCACTTCCATATCGGCATAAGGCACCACACGCACGCTGATATTTGCGTTTTCATAAAAGATCACGACATTGTCTTCAGAGGTGGTTCCTTCAGCAACACAAATAGTGCGCTCTTCCATTTCATCTAGGCGGCGCACACCTGAGTTGTTACTGACCAAGAGGCCTTGGCCGTCATAGAACGTTGTTGTCACAAAGTCGAGCCCCAACTCAGTATCGCGCGTTAGCGTCAGCGTTGTGTTGCGAATGAGCACATCAATTTCACCCGCTTGCAGCGCCACGAACCGACTGCGTCCTGTTTGTGGTGAGAAATCAACCTTGGTTGCTCCACGGCTGCCTAATGTCGCAGCCCCAATAGCACGGCAGAAATCGACATCAAATCCACGGTAGCCGCCTTGTGCTGGATTCAAAAATCCAAAGCCTGGCACGTTCGCATTCACCCCACAGCTCAAGCGCCCACGCTCTTGCACAATTTGGAGAGTCTTGTCGCCAATATGAAACAGGACCGGTTCTTTTTGCGTGACAGGTTCTAAAAATTCACCGCGCTTAAAGTCAGTATTGATGCGCTCAAACTGCGTCATGACGTCATCATAGTCAGCTTGCAGTAAGTTGTAGCGCGCTTGCAAATCACGATAGTCCGCACTGGACACTTGGTCATCATTTCGTGCGGCACATGCAGTCAACAACAACGCCAGTAGCCCCAACACGACAAATTTATGCAGTCTTATATTCATGCGTTGTGTACCTCCACTGTCCCGTTCATGGGCAAGGTCAACGAATCAGCCATCACGTCCTGATCAATGCCAGCAAGGCGGTTAATCACGAGCTGTCGTTCGGTAATAATCAGATTGATAGAGTCAGCCAGACTAGGATTCCGATTGAGTAGGTTACTAATCGTGCTATGCGCAATCACCATTGCATCTGCATCAGCAGCCGCAACTACGCGGATTTGACTTTCAGCGGAGCCAAACAAGCCGTTCTCGCCAAAGAAGCCCCCGCGGCCTAAGCTGCCAAACTTATGAAAGTCGCCATCAATGTCTTTGGCGTACAGGTCAAACTGGCCATTGAGCACCGCATAAAAGCCATGCTCTCTCCCACCTGGTTCCAATACGCTGTCCGCTGCTGCATAGTTGTACAGCGTGCTCGCCAAACTGAGCCGTTGCAGGCTGCGCTTGTCTAAAGCATTGAATAATGGCAACGGCTGTAACATGCCAGCCAAGTCGGCATCTGTAATTTCACCTTCTTTGTTGACGGTTGGGCCATCGTAATGAAACAAGTCGTAAGCGGGGCTTGGGAATGGCACGTCATGTCGCTTTGAGGCATACCAAATCCGCGTCATGAACGCATTGTGGATCGATGGCTTCTCTTCAAAATCTGCGATCCAATAGCGACATTCGTAACCCATTAGTGGGTCATCAATGCGGGTGACGGCAACTTCAGGCTCTGGGTCTGCCAGAATCCCTGGCGTTTCAAGCATGGTTTCCATCAGCATGGCTTTGACCTTGTTTGGCGGATTCACAAACGCGACGTCAATTGACTGGGTCACGCGGGTTACAGGGTCTGGTCGATGGTGGTTCTCAATTGACTCACCAGCAATGAAGCCGTTCGGAATAATTACAAGGTCACCATTACGCGTTTGAATGCTGGTGTAACGCCAGTTGACGCTAATCACTTTCCCCTCTGTGCCACTGATGTGAATCCACTCGCCGGGCTTGAAGGGGCGTCCAATAATCAGCAATAGACCCGACACCAAATTGCTCAGCGTGTCTTGTAGTGCAAATGCAATCACGACAGAGCCAAGCCCGAGCGTTGTGGCAAGCTCGCCAACCGGAATTTGCCAAATGTTCTGCACCACGTGATACGCCACGTAGCCCATCAATAAGTAAGGCGGAAGCCGTAAAAACAGCGGCGGAATGCTGTCGAACCAGTCGTCTTCGTCATCTTCACTCTTGATCGTGAGCGAACGTGAGAAGCGAAAAATGAGCACAATAATCAGCGCCCAGAACACGGATGCAACCATGCGCATCACAAAGCTCACTTCATCTAATTGCACAACGTTGCGCATGACAAAGAACAGCGCAAAGAAAGGCAGAATGACATCCCTCGAAAATGCAAAAAGATTGGCAAGGAAGTGTTCGCGCCGCTCAAGCCGCTCAGTCGCTTCATTAAGCAGCACGATCAGAATCGGCACGAGCAAGATCGTGGCGATCCCCCAAAGGTATGTTGTCGAAGGCAGTAAGCTCATTTCCCGATGCCTCCATCCAACACGTTCGGATTTAGCGCCCCTGTGTCACCCGTTGGCACCGACACCTCAATCGCATGCACGGAAATATCGTCTTCGCCTGTTACGCTGACCAGCGCCTGATCTGAAAACGTTATCTGGTTGCCTAAGCGCGTCTTGACTGCTTCAGTCACGAGGATGGTGTTGGGCGCTGCCGCCAAGTGAATTTGATTCGCAATCTTGGCTGTCTTGCCCCAAACTTCGTAGTTGAGATGTGCATCCCCAATGACAGCCGAGTACACAGCGCCCGTGTTGATGCCCACCTGCAGCGCTAAGTTGAACTCTTCATTTGCGCTAAACGTCATCATGTCTTTGATGATGTCATGGGCAAAATTCACCGCCCGCTTAGCGTGATCCAACCGGGCAGTGCTGAGACCATTGGCTGTCACGTAAGTCTCACCCAAGGTCTCTACTCGGTCCATTTCATAGTTCTTGCCAATTGCATCAAAGCGTTTATAGATGGCGCCGAGCAAATTTGCCTGCTCAAACGGACTATGCTTGGATTCCAAATGTGACAGTCCACTTACGCGGATGTAAACCAATGAAACTTGCGGAAAAGAATCTGCAATGGTCTCGCCAGCTTTGTAACGTTCCACCAATTGCTCTGGCAACACGCGATGCAGCAACGCGTCATAACTTGCGTCTTGCTCTGCAATATGAGATTTCTGCTCACGCAGCTTGGCAAACATCTTGAGAAAGCTTTCGCCTAGCTCACCAATCTCATCGTTGCGGTCAGCCTCAATCTTGACATTCTCCGCCCCCTGATTGATCGCCTTCACGCTGTCATTCAGCGTTTCAATTGGGCGCAGAAAGCCACGCGCCAGCAGTAAAGCGGCAAAGGCCACTAGCAAAATCAGGCTGACTGTCCACAGTAGCAAGCGCCGCTGCATATTGGTAATGGGGCCAAAGGCTTCCTGTTCTTCAATTTCAGCCAACACCGCCCAGTCCAAGCCTTCAATATTCAAGCGCTCAAATGAACTCAGCACTGGCGTGCCGCGGTAGCTGTTCACCACCAAGGTGTCGCTCAACCCTGAAAAGGATTCCGTCACCGCTTGCGAAGACACTGGCAATTGCATCACGGTGGTGTCAAAGGTCTGAATGCCATCTAGCTGAGTTTGGATCACGCCACTCTGGCCAAGGTCCTCTAATAAGCCTTCTTTGTCTTCTATAAAGTGGCGCGACACAGAGCGCATGAAGCCATCACTGCCGACAAGAAAAGTCTCGCCTGTTTCGCCAAGGCCATCAGTCGCCCAACCTTCACCGCCAGTCATCACATTGTTAATCTCAGCTACAGGAAGTTGTAAAGCCAAAATGCCAATGGCCGTGTTGCCATCAAAGATCGGCGCACCGACAAAAGCGGCAGGCGCACCGTAAGATGGTTCGTAACTGCGGAAATCGACAATGGTGACGCGGTCACGCTCTGGCTGAGCACGGATCTTGGCTGCTAAGACGCCAAGGCCACTTTCACTGTAAGGGCCTTCAATGAGGCTTGTCGCGTAGTCAACTTCTTTGTAGACACTGTAGACAATATTCCCGCTTTCTAAATCAATTAGAAAAATATCGTGATACCCAAACTCATAAAGCAAATTTCGAAAAACTGGATGATAGAACTCGTGAATGCGTGAGTATGTCGTGGTGTCGTTAGGAGCGAGGACTAGCTCGTCTTTTTGTCCGTCTGGAAACTGGTTATTGACGAGGTAGTGATATTGGAAGTAGTTTGCAACTTGACGCTGAGACAAGTAGCGAATGAGCAAATTTGCTTGTCCCACGTTCTCCGAAAGCTGCGGCAGAAACGCATCCTGATAATACTGCTCAATCTGTTCGTATTGCTCAGGTGTCAACGTCCGCTCCAATGCTTCGCCGTAGCCAACTTTGAAAGACTGCATCGCATTGACGACCATGCGATCCTCAGCCAGCGTCCGCGTTTGCGAAAAGATGCGCTCAAAATACGTTTCGATTTGATATGCCCGTGAGGAGCGAATAGAAGTCAACTGACTGCCTATCGCGTTATCAAGCGCATTGCGACCGGTCTGCCAGCCTAGAAAGCCAATGATCAAACTAGAGATCAAGCTAACAGCAAGCATCATCAACAGCAGTCGCGACTTAATCGACAAGCTGTTACTTATTCTTTTCATGGTATCTCCCTCTGCCTGTTACGCTAACGTTCGCACTTTTCATGTGGTTAAAAAGTGCGAATAAGCCCTATTCGAACTGCAGTTGTTAGCAGGCTAAAGTTTACTTTCAAGTCTCTTAAACTCAATTAAGAACGCGCTTGATTATGGTTACAATCGCGTACTAATTTTTTGCAGAGGGTGCAACATCTCGATTACACACCGACGTTGGAAAAACACACAAAATACGCAACACCTGTCGCATATTTACATCCGATCTAAAACCGAGAAGACTATACGCAACAACAACGCACTATACGCAACAACAACTGAACAATTATCGGTAAAAACGGAATCCTAACGACGAATTTGCCCATTTATCCCTTGATTTTCGGCAGAATATTGACGTGCTTACGAAAAGTGGGCACAGACGAAGGTAGAAATTACAGCATCTGGCGCGGTGCCAGGTGACGGCTTACAGCAAGCACGGTGCGCCCTGCTGCTGCGCGGAGGATATTCATGACTGCTAGAAAATTATTACTCAGTACTTGGCTTGCGTTTGTTCTAATGGTGGCAGCAGTGCCAAGCTTGGCATTTGCTCAGGACGAAACGGCAACGCCAGACGCTACAGAAAGCGCGCCAGTAGAAACACCGGCAACCTATGTTGTTCAGCCTGGTGACACGCTCTCCAAAATTGCCAATACGTTTGGCTTAGAAGTCACTGACTTGCTAAACCTAAATCCAGACGTCGTCAGTCGTCCAGAGTGGGCACTCTTCAATGGTGAAACAATCCAGCTTTTGGCGACAGCCGAACCAGAGGCCACGGCCACAGAAGAGCCAACGCCAACCGAAGAAGTCACTAGCGTGGCCCCAGCAGTCAACACCACGCCTCAGCCAGACAACACAGACGCAACGGCAGACCCTACAGCTGACCCGACCAGCGCCGCAACGACTGTGGCAACAGCAGTCGCAACCGAAACGCCAGCGCCTACTGGCTCTAGCACCGACGGATCTGGCATTGCTACTGAAGGGCAAACCATTCTGCAAATTCTCTCTGCGGATGATCGCTTCTCTACATTTGTATCTGCCATTGAGCGCGGTGCATTTGGCGACTTGCTCAGCCAACCGGGCGACCTAACCGTCTTCGCCCCAACCAACGATGCCTTCTTGCTATTGACCGCTGAACAGCAGCTAGACCAGCTTGGCGACTTAGGCCGAACAGACAACACCTTGGCTTACCACGTAATTGCAGGTGGCTTTAGCGCTGCAGAGCTCATCAATGTAGCCGACTCAAATGGTGAGGTCAGTACGCTCAATCAGGACAAGCTGCGCATTTCTAACAACAACGGAATTGCCCAAGTGAATGGCATTACCATAGCAATTCGCGACATTCAGGCCAGTAACGGTGTCTTACATATTGTTGAAACTGTTTTGAACCCAGCCCAAAAAGCATTGTTGACTGGGCCAACCGAAGGAAGCCTAGTTAGCACTGGCGACGGTGACAGCGCTGCACCTGTTGCGACTGCCGCACCGGTCACAATTAGCATTCCAACAACTGTTGCAGTTCCAAGCACACCAGATGTAGCGACAGCAACGCCAGCGCCAACCAGTACGCCTGAGCCAGCAGCTGAAGCAGAAACGCAGGCCGACCCAGCTGAAGATGAACCAGCCGTTGGAGGCGCAGGGGAAGCGGCTGTCGCAGACCAAACCGCAGAACTGTCTGGAGACACATATGTCATCCAACGTGGCGACTCGCTACGCACCATTGCATTCCGGTCAGACACAACTGTGGCTTACTTGCTCGCACTCAATCCAGAGTTACGCGACAACCCAGACCTGATCTTCCCTGGCCGCAGCGTGCGCTTGTCAGGCCCGTTACCAGGTGCACCGTTTGGAACAACGTCTTACATCGTGAAGCAGTTTGACACACTTGGAAAAATCGCCGCCCGCTATGGTGTCACTATTGAAGAAATGGTGCGCATCAATCCGCAACTGCGTCAGCGTGAGGCCAACATTTACATTGGTGAAATCATCAATGTTCCTAGCAACTAGGAAATTTCGGCAGACAACCAGTGCGCGTGTTTAGACCAAATGCGCGCACTGCAACGCAAGACTTTTCACAGCCAAACCTGACCCGAAACACAAGCGTTTCAATTGACGCATCTTTCTCGACTAACGTCTCTTTAGCAACACGAGCAAATTATTATGGTTTATACAATTTTTATTACGTTTCTGGTTGGCGCAGTCCTTGCATGGATCTTGGCTATGGAACTTGCTCATCGCCAAATCACGACTCTCAAACTCGACATCGATAAACTCTCATACGATCGAGACTACCTCCGCCAAGCCTTAGCCAAAAGCCAAGCCGCTTACCAAGGCTTACTCAAGCAATACCGCCAATTGCAAGCGCGCCTTGGAGCAGTGTTAGAGGGTCACCATGAGCAGTTCACCCAAATGCACTGGGAAATTGTGCGCATGAAGGAAGAAAGCCGCGCCCTTCGCAACAAGCTGACCGCCGCCACCGCAACGCCTGTCGGTCTTAATAGCACGGTTTGGTCACCAACAAAAAACAATGTGCGTGTTGAAGCACTCCGTGATCTCAATCGCAATGAACAACAGCAGCGCGCGACCATTCGCAAGCTCCGTGAACAATTGCTTGAATTGAAAACGGAAAACGCTGTCGTTTTACAAAACACGCAAGTGCCAAGTGACATCAGCATTTCATCTGTCTAACGTGTAAACGTTCTAGAAAAATATGCAAAAAGCTCTGGGATCCCAGAGCTTTTTTGATTCAAATTTCGGACTCCGGACCAATGGCATAAGAGTTGCAATCATAGAGAGTCGTTCGCACAATTTTTTGCAAGCGTTTTGCAAACCCATTCGAACTTCTATGAAATCGACAACGCTTTTTAAGTCCACCCTATTTACAACTACTCTACTTGCTCTTTTACTAAGCGCAATCCGCACGCCTGCAGCAACTTATGCTGCGCCTCATTTGCAAGGTTTTCAAGAAGACTGCTTTGCAGTTGCAGATGAGCAAGACGTGCTGGTTCGCTTTAACAAGCTCACTGGCGACACCACCATTATTGGTGACACTGTTGCCACCGGCATTGAAGCAATGGCTTTCATCCCTGGTGCAGCCACGCTTTATGCCACTAACGACAATCGTCTCGGGACGATCAACCTTAGTACAGGCGCATATTCCGCACGGCCATTTGCGATGGGTACCGGGAATGGCGAATTTGGAGATATTGAATTCGATGACATCAACGGGATGCATTTTGACAATTCAACCACCCCACCTACGCTCTATGTCACCCATCGCCGTGATGGCAATGGCAGTCCCGATGTACTCCTACAACTAGACCCAGACACCGGGTTACACGTTGAGAACGCATTCGGTGCTGGCATCGACTACATCGCCGTCGATATTCCAGCCGGCACAAACTATCACGACATCGATGACATCGCGATCAACCCAATTACGGGCGTGATGTATGGCATCGCAAACGTCGGTGGTGGTGTCAGCGGTTTACTCGTCATCATCGATAAAACCACCGGCGAGATTATTGAAATCGGTGAAACCTATCCAGCTAACCCTGTACCGGCTGACAACTTTGTCATTGATGATCTTGAAGGGCTCTCGTTCTTCAACGACGGCAAGCTCTACGCTAGTACTGGTGACCGTATCGATCCGTTCGATACCAACCGTCTGTGGCAAATTGACGAAACAACTGGGATTGCCACGCTCATTGGCCCATTTGGTAGTGACCTCGCTGATATTGAAGCGCTAGGCTGTCTCACCGCAGAAGCGTTTCTGGGGATTGAAAAACACGTCAATGGGCAAGACTCTAACCTGCCAGAAAGTGCCGTGGACTTACCCGTTGGTAGCCCTGTCATTTGGACATTCCTTGTCGCTAACACTGGTGGTGCCACCGCACGTAACGTTGAAATCAACGATGATCAGCTTGGAGAAATCACAGACTGTGACCAAGAC
>JAHDBS010000018.1:10316-26982 GCA_020630225.1 Anaerolineales bacterium
CATGGTGACCCAATTACTTGGACCTATACCGTGACCAACACTGGGTCTGTCCGCCTCGAAAACATCGTCATCAATGATGATCAAGAAGGTGAGATCTGTACCTTTGATGCACTGGATGTGAACGAAACCGAAACCTGTACAGCCAATGGCACTGCGCAGTTCGGGCAATATGAAAACACAGGCACTGCGCGCGGTGACGCCATCGATGAAACTGGCGATCCAATTCTCAATACAGCTCGACAACCTGTTGTCGCCGTCGATACTGATCCAAGCCACTACTTTGGCATTGGCAACCCTAGTATCAATCTTGAAAAATCAACGAACAATGCAGACGCTGACACCACCCCAGGGCCTTATGTACTGGCAGGTGAACCAATTACTTGGCGCTATGAAGTTACCAATACCGGTGACGTTGAGCTAGTCAACATCCGCGTTACAGACAACCGCGTTGAACAAATCAACTGTCCGCAAGACACATTAGCCGTTGGCGCAAGCATGACCTGTACCGCAACAGGCAGCGCGCTCGCAGGGCAATATGACAACCTCGGCACTGTCTCTGGTGACCCCGTCAATGATGCGGGTGATCCACTTGAAGGGCCAGACGGCAACCCAGTGGATGACGTGACCGACTCAGACCCAAGCCATTACTTTGGCGCTGAGGTCAACATTGAAATTGAGAAACGCGTTGCCGGCTACGTTGCAGACATTGCACCAGGCCCGCAATTCCCAATTGGCACCCAAGTCGAATGGACTTACGTTGTCTCGAATACGGGTAATGTTGTCTTAGAAGACGTTGCCGTGACTGATGACCAAGGCGTCGTTGTGACCTGTCCGCAGGACACCCTAGACGCTAGCGAAAGTATGACTTGTACGGGCGTAGGCGTGGTAACTGCTGGAGACTATGTCAACGTCGGTAGCGTAACCGGGACCAACCCAAATACGGATGAAACCGTAGACGCCGAAGACCCTGCCAACCACACAGGCATTGATCCAACCTTGGATATTGAAAAGCGGATCAATGGCGAACACGTTACGAGCGCACCCGGCCCCTTCTTAGCTGTTGGCAGTGACATCACGTGGACGTACATCGTAAGTAATAACACCACGCTACGCATTACCGAAATCGCCGTCACCGATGACCAAGGTGTCACCGTGACCTGCCCTGAAACCGCCCTAGACGCTGGGGAAAGCATGACCTGTACGGGCAGCGGCACTGCTACGGCAGGGCAATATGTCAATGTTGGCACCGCAGTCGGGACTCCAGTCGATGAAAATGGTGATCCGTTCCTGAATGAAGACGGCGACCCAATTACAACTAATCCTGTCACCGATGACAGCTTCTACTTTGGTTCAGACCCAAGCGTCACAATTGAGAAGTCAACCAATGGCGCGGACGCAGACACCACGCCGGGGCCATACCTTGCGGTTGGCGCGGCCATTCGCTGGCAATATGTGGTTACCAACACTGGTAACGTCGCCTTAGATGAGATTGCCGTCGTTGATGATCAAGGAGTCACCATCACGTGTCCAAAGCTGACTTTGACTCCAACTGAGAGCATGACTTGTACCGGCGCGGGCACAGCCACCGTTGGGCAATATGCCAATGAAGGGTCTGTCACGGCCACGCCCGTAGACAGTGATGACAATCCAATTCTGGACGCGGATGACAACCCAACCACGGTCACCGATGATGACGACAGTCACTACTATGGTGCGGACCCACAAATTGAGATTGAAAAGCGGACAAATGGCGAAGACGCCGACACCGCACCAGGGCCAAACGTGGCACCAGGAAGCGCAATTGCATGGACCTATGTTGTTACCAACACGGGCAACGTCCGAATTGAAAACATTAGCGTGGTAGACGACCAAGCCGTTGAAGTCACTTGTCCTGACACCGCGCTGGACGCTGGTGCCAGCATGACCTGTACGGCCAATGGCACTGCAATTGAAGGGCAATATACAAATCTTGGCACTGTCACAGGTACACCTGTCAATGAAGACGGCGCACCAATTGTGAACGTAGATGGCGACCCGCTGAGCACGACCGACGATGACAGCAGTCATTACTTTGGTGCAAATCCAAGCGTTGCCATTGAAAAAGCGCCGGGAACACAAACTGTAGATCCGGGCAGTGATGTCACCTTCACCATTACCGTAACCAACACTGGTAATGTCGACCTAAAAGACATTAGCGTTAGCGACACGCTCACGCCTAACTGTGAAGCGACCTTTGACACCCTAGCAGTTGGCGCTTCTGAAACCTATGACTGTGTAGCGACCAATGTTCGCGCCACGTTTACCAACGTTGCCGTTGTAGAAGCATTAGACCCAAGCGACACCACAGTCACCGATGAAGACGATGCTGATGTCAACGTGCCAGGGACACCCGGCCTACGTGTCGATAAATCAACCGACACGCCAAGCGTGATTACTGGCGCAACCGTTGAATTTAGCATCACTGTCATCAACACAGGTGATGTTGACCTAACTGATGTAGTCATCACCGATGACACCACCCCAGACTGTAGCCGCAGTTTTGACCGGATTGATGTCGGCGACGAGGTGACTTACAAATGTACGGCCACCAATGTCACTGAGGCATTTACCAACGTGGCTAGTGCAACTGCGAATGATCCAAACGGCAACCCAGTTACGGCAGAAGATGATGCGAGCGTCAATGTGACCGTTCCTGTCGCTGCGCCAAGTAACCCTGGGGTGAGCATTAGTAAATCAACTGATACTCCAACCATTACCGCAGGCTCTACTGTTGAATTCAACATCACCGTGACCAATACGGGCGATGTCGCCCTAACCAATGTGGTCGTGGATGATCCCAACACACCAGACTGTGATCGCACGTTTGCGACCTTAGCCGTTGGGGAAGATGTCACTTACACCTGTACAGCGACCAACGTCATCACTGGCTTCATCAACGTTGCTACGGTAACAGGCACGCCACCAATTGGTGATCCAGTTACAGCAGATGACAGCGCCGAAGTCACCACAACTGGTGAGCCTGAGCTAGAAATTGAAAAAGCACCTGACTCACAAACCATTGATCCGGGTGGCACGGCAACCTTTGGCATCACAGTGTTCAATCGTGGTGATGTGCTGTTGACCGACATCGCTGTCAACGACCCACAAGCGCCAGAATGTAATAACACCATCGCCAGCCTTGCGCCGGGCGCTGAGTTTACCTACAACTGTACGGTGAGCGGCATTGCAACCAGCTTTACTAACGTCGCAACAGCGACTGGGGAAGACCCAACTGGCACCACCGTCACTGATGATGACACCGCTGACGTTGTCGTCAACGCAAATGCATCCCTGGGTGACTTTGTTTTCCATGACCTGAATGGGAATGGCGTGCAAGACACTGACGAAGTTGGGATTGCAGATCAGGTTGTCCTGCTGTTGGACGCAGACGGCGTTGTGATTGGTGAACGCCGCACAACAGCCGAAGGGGCATATAACTTTGACGGACTGAGTGCTGGGGTCTACAACATTGAATTCCGCACCAACGCGCAGTTCTACTTCACAGCACAAGACTTCGGGATTGATGACTCAGTAGACAGTGACGCTGTCATCACCCCACAACAGTTTGTCGGTGAAGTAAAAGGCGTGGTTGTACCAGACAACACCAGCAACATGACAATTGATGCTGGGTTGTACTTACCGTCTTCGCTGGGCAACTTTGTCTTCTTAGACATCAACGCTGATGGCATTCAAGACCCAGACGAACCGGGCATTGCCAATGTCACCGTCAACTTGCTCGACGCGTTCGGCAACATTGTCATTACGACGCTAACCGACAGCAACGGGTTCTACCAATTTACAGATCTTGCACCAAGCAATTATCAAATTGAAGTCTTGCGCCCGAACGAATTTGATCGTTTCTCTAGCCAAGACCAAGGTGCTGATGATGCAGTAGACAGCGACTTCAACACCAATGGCCGTACGGTGATCATTACGATCAACTCTGGCACGAACATCGACACGATTGACGCGGGTCTGGTGACGAGCCAAGTCCAAGGCAAGGTCTCTGAACCATCACCGGTGCTTGAAAAACGTACAGATGTGGACCGCGCTAAATCTGGCGACGTCATTCCATATCAAATCATTGTCAATAATCCGGCTGAGTTTGATATCACCAATCTGGTCATTACCGACAACTTGCCGCCACAGCTCGACTTTGTCTCAACTGACCTTGGGGTCTATGACCCAGCAACGCGTAGCGTACGCTACGAAGTAGGCTCCTTGGCCGCTGGTGGCAGCATCACCATGAATGTACAAGCCAAGGTCAATGACAGCAGCGTCGCAGGTCAGGGCATCATCAATGTGGCGACTGCGAGTGCAGATCAAGGCAATGCACAAGATGATGAAACTGTCACGACAACGCCACCTGTTATTCCAGTAACCGGCTTCCAAGCTGGTGGCCTTGGGCAAATCATCTTCCCAGCATTGATTTTGATCATCGCACTGATTGGTGCGGTTGCGATCTACACGATGCTGTGCACATTGATGATCAAGCCTGACCACAATCGTGATCAGACCTTGTCCCGTCAATTGCTCAGCGGTCTGCTCTCAATGGCTGTGCTGCTCTTCGGCAGCGGCGTCGCAGCGTGGACCTACTTCACGCCAGTTAGCAGCGCACAGCCGCAAACTGAGGTGGCCCAAATTCCACTGACTGGGGCGACAGAAATCCCAGACAATGCTGACCTTGATGAGAGCAATACGCAGCAGGCAGACCGAGTGATTGTGGCAACACCTACCACGCACACCGAGTTAGCCGAGCAAGAATCGACTGACCCAGCCCCTACCGATGTCCCTGTGACAGAAGTGGAGCCTGCCATCATTGAAGAGGTGGAACCACCGTCCGATGCAGTCACCGAGGCCGCTGGAGACGCCGAAGACGACCCAATGGTATTAGCTGCGGTCAACGACACGTTGACAGAGCTGCTCCGACCAGGCAATACAGACCCCAACGCACCGCACTTGAGCATCCCTCGCTTGCGGATGACTGAGAGCGTCACGGCTGTACCGTTACTGGCAAACGAGTGGGATTTGTACTCACTAGAGCAAGAAATCGGCTGGCTGCCAACAACCGGGTCTTACCCAGGTGATGACTTGGCAATGGTATTTGCGGCGCATGTGAATGTGCGTTCAGGCCGCGCGGGTCCATTCCATGATCTGAGCCAGCTACAAATTGGGGACCAGATTGTGTATGTCCATGACGGCCAAGAGTACATTTATCAGATGATCAAAGCAGAAGTGTTAGAGCCAACTGATGTCGAACAACTCTACGTTGAAGACGGTAACCAAATCCTGCTGATCACCTGCCAAAACTGGGACGGCGTTGAAAACACTTACAGTGAACGTCTAGTTATCACAGCTGAGCTAATTGCTGGCCCATAGACAGTTAGCTAAATAGCCAAAATAAGCAGAGATCTCTACTACTTTTAGCGTCTCATTCCATAAAAATGAGGCGCCAGAAAGGGGTAGAGATCTTTGTATTTAAGCTACTTTTTCCGCCTCTCAAAACGGCCACTTTGACTCCCCGAAAACAAGGAATCAGTTCGTCTAGGACTGGGGCATAGACAGCCTGAAGACTCGGACGTTTTACGTGTTTTCCAATTCTAAAGAGTCGTATTCTATGGGTACAACGGTAATTAACTTTTTGAGCAGCTTTCTCCAAAGTCCAGCTCGTAAAACTCGACTTCGTGTGAGGTCAACTATGAAAACTTCTCAACTTTTCAAATTGGTAGGTAGCGTCGCAGTTTTGGTTAGTGCAGCAGTGTTTTTCAACATTATTGTTGCAGCAGCGGTCGCAGTTGTTGGTGGTTTGTTAGCTATTGTTACTAGCCGTGACTATCAGGATATTCCGACAGTCATGGACAACCCACAACCATACTTGCACATCGGTCAGTAATCTAGATCGGATCCTTCTCTCTTACATTTTCAGGAGGCCTGGTCAGCTTCCTTTCTTTACTGGTATTTACGGAAAAATATTATGAAAAACTCAAACATTTTCAATGTGGCACTCGGCATCGCCGTTATCGAAATCATCTGCTTGTTGGTTTTGGTCGGTAACACCGGAATGAACACTGTTGCACAACTTAGCGTTGTGGCAGTTGCAATCTCAGGTTTCGTGGCATTGGTCGCTCGCATTAGCAGCGGTCACCACAACCACATCCCAGCAGACGACGCAGCATTGGTTTTCGAAAGCTATCGCTAAACTGTCTGTCAGAAAAAATAAATAGATAGATAACAAAACGCCGCTCGGTCGCAAGATCAATCGGCGTTTTTTGATTTATACACACAGCTCCACGTTCATCCGGCGCACCCACAACTAGCTGCCCCCCTTCTCTCCCGCGCTTCCCCAACCGCTTACAAACTTCAACGTTATAATCAGGACATGGTAGGGCTATATTCTGCAGTTGCAACGGAAACGTCGCAGCCGATCACATCCATCCCATTATTGATTCTTGTTGGCGTCACTGGCGTGGGGAAATCCACAACTGTTGAGGCACTCGAAGCCGCTGGCATGTCTTTCGCACTGCTACCCAATCGGCGGGCGTTGACAGATGAATTCATCATCAGCTACTTGCAAACGCAAAACGGCGAAACCATTGCCCCCGTCACTGACCGTGCCCAACGCTTCAACTTCACCCGTAGCTATCGCCGGAAACATCCTGGCGGGATGGCGCACGTGCTGTCACGGCTCCATATTGAGCCTGCGGCATTAGGCAGTAATCTCTTATTGTTTGATGGCCTGCGCGGTGAAAACGAAGTCCAACATGCCGCTGAACTGTTGCCTAACGCAAAATTCTTGGTCCTAACCGCCTCTGACTTCACGCGCATCCAGCGTTTGTTGGGGCGCAGTGATAGTTTTGATCAGATCGCGACCACTGGCGCAGCAACGCTCCAGTTTGATCCGGCAATCCAAGCGCTGCTGTCAGACAGCGAGCAAAAAGCCCTCACGAACTGGGTCATGGCAGGCGATGTTGACATTGATGCCGTCAATGCTAAATGCCAAATTGTGATCAAAGAACGTAACAATTACGACCCTGACGCAGCCTTAGCAAAATTACAAGCAACCGCACCGGAAAGGACAATCCACGCGGATACGGAAGCACTTAATCCTGAACAAATTGCGGACCTAGTGCTGACACATTTTTAGAGACTCAACGCGGAGACGCTGAGATCGCAGAGAAGAAATAGCCGCGGACGAAAAGGACACGCAGGGATTCATAAACTTTTATCCCTACTCGTCCCCCTCATCCGCGGCAAAACGCTTCTGCATTTACCCATGGCCACATTTTCTGAATACACCCAATATGATGCGCTCGGCTTAGCTGAGCTTGTTCGCAATGGCGCAGTTTCTGCGGAAGATCTGCTAGAAACCGCCATTGAACTCGTTGAACAACGAAACCCGCGCGTGAACGCGGTCAATTACAAGATGTACGACCTAGCCCGCCAAAGCATTGCCGCAGGCTTGCCAGACGGGCCGTTCACAGGCGTCCCCTTCTTGCTAAAAGATCTTGTTTCTACCTATGCGGGGGTGCCAACCGGCAGCGGCAATCGATTGCTCAAAGACATTCCCATGCCCGTTGATAGCGAGCTTGTCAAACGCTTCAAGCAAAGCGGCGTGGTCATTTTTGGCAAGACCAACTCACCTGAATTTGGCCTAACGCCCTACACCGAACCAGACACCTATGGCCCAACCCTAAATCCGTGGGATACCACCCGCACTCCCGGTGGCAGCAGCGGCGGCACAGGTGCCGCTGTGGCGCTGCACATGGTACCGATGGCAAGCGGTGGGGACGGCGGCGGCTCGATTCGCATTCCAAGCTCTTGCTGTGGCGTATTTGGCATGAAACCAACCCGTGGTCGCCTGCCAACAGGCCCAGCGATGGCCGAAAACTGGGAAGGCTTTGCCACCGAACACGTGCTGACGCGTTCCGTCCGCGACAGTGCCGCCATGCTGGATGCAACCGTTGGGCATAAGGTCGGCGAGTGGTATCAGACGCAGCTGCCGGAACAGCCGTTTCTGGACGCCATGCAAGCCCCGGTTGGCAAGTTACGCATTGCATATTGTGAAGAGCCTTTGTTACGTCCGGGGCTAGAACCAGACTGTCGCGCCGGGCTTGAACACACAAAGCAACTACTCAGAGACCTTGGGCATGAACTGATCCCTATCGAAATTCCGATGGACATCAAGCGCTTTTCAATGGAGTTTGTCCGCGTGCTCATCGGTCAGACTTGGGCCGACATTGCGCAAACAGCAGCGTTTGCAGGCAAAGCCCCCTCCCGGCACGACTTTGAACCAGTCACTTTTGGACTGGGCACGCTTGGGAAACACCTCAGCGCAGCGGACTATGTCTCCTCTGTGCGTTACCTGCAAGAAAACGCGCGGCGCGTACAAGAAATTCTGGCCGACTATGACGTGTTCTTGAGTGCGACGCTATCACGCCTGCCAGTCAAGATTGGGGAATTGAAACCAACACCGCTAGAGCTGTTTGGGGTCAAAACATTAGCAGCGCTGAACTTAGGCCGTGCCGCCCATGCATTTGGCTTGGTAGAATCCATTTCAGAAAAGGTCTTCCAGTTCATTCCAGACACACCGATGTTCAACGCCACAGGGCAACCAGCGATGTCTGTGCCGCTCTATTGGAACGCAGATAACATTCCAGTTGGGATGCAATTCGCAGCCCGCTTTGGTGACGATGCCACCTTGTTCAAATTAGCAAAACAGCTCGAAGACGCACAACCTTGGTTCGACCGAACCCCACCGTTATAAGCTATGCATACTTCACTTACTCCCCACTGGGACGCTTGGGTCCAACGCCGTGAACAAGTCATGGACGTTGCTTTGAACGTAACAGAAGATGAATTACTCTTTGTGCCCTATGAAGACGAGTGGTCCATCAAAGATGTTATTCAGCACTTGCAAACTGTTGACTATGGCTTTGCCTTGAGCGCCCAACGGCGGTTACCAAACATGGCTGACAAAGAGCCTGTTGGCCCTGAAGCAGAGACCGCACTCAATATGCTGTCTGAACGGCTGCGTTCAATGACCCCAGTCGATGCACCAACGGCAGTCAATCCGTCTTTTATGGAAGAAACGGTGAGCTTTGCTCAGCTCAAAGACCGCTGGATGCGCACCGGCGTGTTGTGGGTTCAAATCTTTGATGAGCTCGGGGAAGATGTTTTAGACAGACCCTTCATCAAGCATCCGCGCACGGGGTATTTGTCCGCCGCGCAAGCGCTGCGCTGGCTCAGTGCGCACTATGACAACCACATTGCGCAGATCGAAGAAAATCAGCGTGTGTATGCGGAACGGCAAGACTAAAAATAAAACGCCCAGTGTTTGACACTGGGCGTTTTTGTTTCACCTTGCATTAATCAGCAGCGGCGTTGCTGGCGGAGTAAACGTCAGCTGCGTCCAGTCATATGGTGAGTCCGCTGTGGCGTTTGCTTGCAAGGCTGTCTGTAGGGCTAACCCACTCAGGGGTTCACCTGGATGGATCGCATCCCACATGTAGGTGTCATCTAGCCCATAGTCTGCTGGCGCGAGCGCATCTGGGAGCGTTAGGCCTAAGCCCGCGATGCCCGCATCGATCGGTTCCAACCATGTCGCCCACCACGCCTGATAAACCGGATCGGTTTCAAAGATGGCGACTGCTTCGTCGGTAAAAGGCGGCACAAAGACATACACCTTACTGCCTTGCGCTTGCAGCCGCTGGATACTTTCTGTCAAGATTTGGACTTTTGCAGCATCGGTCGCGAGATTTTGGAAACGCTTCGCCCCATGCGCCTGAATATTCGCAATTGATTGCGGGTCGCCAAGGTTCGTGACCGTTGAATCTTGCTGCGTGATGGCAACGAGTTCCGCGTCATAGGCGTTACTCCCGTCACTGTGAAACCCTTCTGCATCTAGCAAAGCAGGCCAACCAATGCCGACAGTGTTGTCGAGCGGGGTTAGTTGCAACGCACTTGGTAAGGTTCGCAGTGTACCAAGCTGGCGTTGCGTCATGAGGTCACGCCAGACCAACGCGTGGGCCGCTAAAGTCTGGACATCATCCGCTGCATATTCTGTGGGCGTTAGCCAACCATAGCCGCTGTAATCCGGGCGAAACCACCACGGGTCAATGCCAATGACAATGACCTGAGACTGATGCACCTGCCCTGTTTCAACCAGCGTCACATAGTCTGCTAAATCTTCAATGCCTTGCAGCAGCCCCCCTCCATTGTAGACAGAGGCAGCCAATGGTTTGAAACTGTCAGCGCGAACTTGCATTACGCGTGAGCTACCGAGAACAACAATATCTGGCTGAACAGCATTGATAATGGCAGTTTTATCGACGTTGAACTGTTGCCCAAAGTAACCCCGTGCAAAAATCAGTTCGGCCTCACGTGCTAGGTGTGCCTGTGCAATGCGGGACCCAGACCACGAATCGCCCGTCCGAAATAAATGCCACTCGATGTAGCCAATCAGCGCGAGGAGTGGCAAGCTGAACAGCAAGCCGCGCCATAGAAATCTCAATAGGACGTTCAAAACTGAAAATAGATAAATGGCGTGGCGTTGACCTTGCCATAGAACAAGATGAGGGCAATGACGCCGTAGTAGGCTGCCCAACGCCCCAGAACCGGCCAATTCGGCAGAAACAACGGACACGCTTTGTCACGCTGTAGATATTCAACAACAAAGAGACCAATCACAATGGCGCTAAGCATCATCAGCGGCAGGGCAACGGCATATTGCACTGTTGCAAGCTGAGACGTACCCCAGCCACCAAGCCCAACGTGCAATAGCAACCCAACCGCATGCCCGATTGAATTCGCCCGGAAGAAAATCCAAGCCAAAACCACCACTGGGATGGTCGTAAGCCAACCCACAATAGGCTGCCATTTACGCGGCCAACGCCAGCGCTTGGGCAAGACAATGCGCGGCAAATATAACAAGCCGTGGATGCCGCCCCAGACGACAAACGTCCAATTTGCACCGTGCCAGAGCCCACTCAACAAGAACGTCAGCATGATATTACGCGCGTGTTTAGCAGCGTTGACGCGGTTACCGCCTAATGGAATAAACACATAGTCACGGAACCAAGTCGAAAGCGAAATATGCCAACGCCGCCAGAAGTCTTGGATGGACGTTGCAAAATAGGGGGTCGCAAAGTTACGCATGAGGTCAAAGCCAAACAGCTTTGCAGTGCCAATTGCCATGTCGGAATAGCCAGAAAAATCGCAATAGATCTGTACCGCAAAGAACACGCTCGCCACGGCCACGTCTTGACCAGAGTAGCCGCCATAGTTCCCAAAGACTAGATCCACCACAGAGGCGAGGTTGTCTGCGATCACCACTTTTTTGAACAAGCCCCACAAAATAAGCTGTAGTCCGGCTGCTCCGCCAGCGCGTGTAAACGTCCGCGCCGTCTGAAACTGGGGCAATAAATTCGCTGCGCGTTCAATAGGGCCGGCGACAAGCTGTGGGAAGAAGCTTACAAACGCAAAGAACGCAATTACATCATCAATCGGATCAAGCTGTTCGCGGTAGATATCGATGGTGTAGCTAAGCGTTTGGAAGGTGTAAAAGCTAATGCCGACCGGCAGAATAATGCTGAGGGTGGGCACATTCGCACTGATGCCAAGCGCCGTAAGTAGACCAGCGAACGACTCCACGAAGAATCCAAAATATTTGAAGACGCCCAAGACACCCAAATTCGTCAGTAGGCTGAGCGCTAGCCATCGTTTGCGCTGGCTGGCAACTTTGGTGTGCGCTAACTGACGCCCAACGCTGTAGTCAATAACAGAGCTAAAAGCAATGAGGCTTAGGAAGCGCCAGTCCCACCAGCCGTAAAACACATAGCTGGCAACCAGTAGCAGTAAATTTTGGGCGCGTAAATATTGCTTGGGAATTAGCCAGTACAGACTAAAAGCGCAGGCAAGGAAAACGAAGAAGGCCAGCGAATTAAAGACCACTTCTACTATTCCCGATGGCGAATGTTGAGGAAATTACAGGGTTGCGCGGACTTGCTCACGCAGGGCGTCAATTGATTTGAACTGACCAGCATTGTCACGGAAATACCAGTGGTCCCACCCATTGCAAGGCGCACCATTCATCAGGCGTTTGCCCGTTTGATGAATAGAGCCTTCTTGCCCAGACATGAGTAATTTACCGTCTGGTTTGAGGTGTGCAATCTGGTCATCCCGTTCGCGGAAGTAGAGGGTTTGCCCCGGCAACAATAGCCCACGTTCCAGCAGCTTTGTCACGCTAACACGCGGCGCGTTGCGCTTTTTATCGCTTACATCAAACGTAGCTTTGGTATATTCCGCCGGTGTCACCGCATCGATGCGGGTTTGCGCAATGTCGATGTAGTTCTTTTGTTGCTCAATCCCGATCCAACGGCGATGGAGTTTTTTAGCAACGGCACCCGTCGTGCCACTGCCAAAGAACGGATCTAGCACAACATCGCCTGGGTTTGTTGAAGACAGCAGAACGCGATACAGCAACGCTTCTGGCTTTTGCGTGGAATGCGCTTTTTTGCCATCAACTTTGATGCGCTCACGACCGCTACAAATTGGAATAGTCCAGTCGCTACGCATTTGTTTGCCATCATTGAAGGCCTTCATGGCGTGATGATGGAACGTGTACTTCGCTTTTTGATGCTTACTGCACCACAAAAGGGTTTCGTGGGCGTTGGTAAACCGCACCCCACGGAAGTTTGGCATCGGGTTGGTCTTGACCCACACGACATCATTCAAGATCCAGTAGTCGAGGTCTTGCAGCAGTTTCCCAATACGGTAGATGTTGTGATAAGACCCAATGACCCAAATAGTACCGTTGGGTTTGAGAACGCGCTTGGCAGCGGTCATCCACTGCCGTGAAAACTCATCGTAAGCGGCGAAGCTATCAAACTGATCCCACGCGTCATCAACCGCATCGACCCGACTCATATTCGGACGATACAGTTCGTTCCGCAGCTGTAAGTTATACGGCGGATCGGCAAAGATCAAATCCACCGATGCGTCAGGAAGTTCATTCAGCACATCGATGCAATTGCCTTGCAAGATGGTATCAAGTGGCGGCGTTTGCATAGCCATAGGCTCCCATTGTACCAACCGCGACTCGGTAGAACAAGAGGGCTAGGAGCTTTTGGCTGTCAGCTATTAGCTGTTGGCTTTTGGCTGGGAGCAGTAAAATAATGGTGTTGAACGTCTAATAGTAGAGGTATTTAAGATGAGAGATTTTCGGGAGTTGCGGGTCTGGCAGAATGCGCATCAGCTAACGCTTGATGTCTATGGACTAACGGTTAGTTTTCCTAAAAGCGAGCTGTACGGATTGACATCACAGTTGCGAAGAGCAGCGTCATCGATTCCGACAAACATTGCCGAAGGCAGTGCGCGTGGATCCAGCAAAGACTTTGGTCGTTTCCTGCAAATCGCGTTAGGATCAGCCACTGAGACCGAATACCTTTTACTCTTGTCCAAAGACCTGAATTTCATCACTATTGAAGATTACAATATAGCTAATCAACAAACTGTTGAAATCAAACGTATGTTGGTCGCATTCATAAAACAATTACGCACCCAATCAAACTGAGAACTAATCGCTGACAGCCAAGGTACCCAAACCAGCGAATAGCCAATAGCTAACAGCCAAAAGCCCACCCATGATTCCACCTAAACTCGCCGAAATTATTGAAGACTTTCAATTTTGTGAAGGTCGCGAAAAACTTGAATTGCTGCTGCAATATTCAGAGGAAATGCCACCTTTGCCTGAAGGCATTAGTCCAGACGTAAATATGCAGAAGATCCATGAGTGCATGTCGCCTGTCTTCGTCCACGCGCAAAATACCGCTGGTAAGATGACCTATACGTTCGATGTTCCTAAAGAAGCCCCGACTGTGCGTGGCTATGCTTCAATTCTTGGGCAAGGTCTCAATGGGACAACTCCCGAGGAAACATTAGCGGTTCCAAACGACTTCTTTGTTCAAATGGGCCTGCACCAAGTTATTACCGGACAGCGCTTGAACGGGATATCTGCCATCATGGCTTACATCAAAAACTTGGCGCAAGCAGAAATTAGCTAGAACCTCACGCCCATTTCGTGTGACTTTTCTGGGATTCCGTTGTTTAATCAAGTAGACCAGTAAATTTAAAACACTTTCTTGAGAGGGAAGCGATGTCAAACAAAATTCTATTGTCCACAATTGTTGCGGCTGTGACCGCTACCGTACTAAACGCTGCAATCTTCATCTTTGGGTCTAACATGGGTGTCGATTGGGCAGTAACTGGCGCGCCAGTCCCCAATGTCACCTTGGGTGCTGTCATTGTCGCAAGTCTCGCAACAGCTTTAGTAGCCGGTCTTTGCTACTGGCTTTGGAACCGCACGCTTGGCGACAGCTCAGCTTGGGGCTTTTTCATCATCGCTACGATCATTGGTTTGCTTTCATTACTAAGCCCATTGAATCAAGCAAATAGCTTTGGCACCATGATGTTACTGAACTTGATGCACATCGTTTCTACGATGGCAATTACCTACAACCTCACAGTAGGTGACTGGGAAGGCATTGGGTCTGTTGGCGCGATCTTGCGCTAAGCCAACGCGCACCGTTCATTTAGAAATAAAAAGGCCGCTGAAATTCAGCGGCCTTTTTTTATTTTTAAAAGACAAGTGACTGGCAACTTGCTTAAACTCGACGTTGTCTCGATGCATTCAGGTCTAGTAACTGTCACAGTTTCTCTGTCACAGTTGCCAGTCACTTATGTTTATAAATTACCCCCAGCGTTCTTCAATTTCCACCAACGTCCGCTCTTGTTCGACGTAATCGGCCATCGCATCCGTCTGATAGATGAACGTCTTGCCTTTCATGCTGCTGTAGCCAGCGGGGGTGCCGTCTTTATCTAACGCAACGAGGTTCATGCGGCCAATGAAACTGCCGCCAAGCTCATTCAAGTCTTGCATCGCTTGCGCACAGGCGTCTGCGAGCGTTAGCCCCATTTTCATGTAGAGCACAATACTGCGTGCGGTGCTGGCACGGATTGCCATTTCACCCATCCCCGTACAGGCTGCCGCGCCATAGCGATTATCTGCATAGTTTCCCGCACCGATAATTGGCGAGTCACCCAAGCGCCCCGGATATTTCCACGCCCAACCACTGGTGCTCACGCCGCAAGCAATGTTGCCATCTTTGTCTTGTGCTATCACATTGACTGTGCCATAGGTGCGCTCTGGGTCAGTCGCTAGCCGCACCCATTGTCGCAAATTATCCGTGTCTTGCAGTGCCTCAAATTCTTCGGCGCTCATATCTTGGCGCAAGATTGTTTCCCGCGCTGCAATAACTTCCGGCGTTAGCAATTCCGCCGCAGATTCAAAGCCCATCTCTTTTGCAAACCGATCTGCCCCGTCACCAACTAACAGCACGTGCGGCAAGGTTTCCATCACTTTGCGCGCAACAGAAATCGCGGGGATCACCCCTTTCATGGCACCTACTGCGCCACTTTCCAAGGTGCGCCCATCCATTAGGCTGGCGTCCAGTTCAAGGTCGCCCAGAATATTCGGATAGCCATTGAACCCGACTGTACGGTCAGCTGGATTGTCTTCCACCGGACGAATGGTCGCCTCGACAGCATCTAGCGCAGAGCCGCCGCTACGAAGAATCTCCATCCCGGTGGGAAAGCCGATATTTGCGTTTGTAGAACCTAGAAGAATCATTGATTAATTTCCATTTTTCAATAGTCAATTATCAATGCTCATCAGCAAGCCAATGACCTATTGAGAGTTGATAGTTGACAGTTGAGCATTGACTGTTGAATAGCCTTCTACAGTAATCCGCTCACCCATTGTCCGTGTGTAGAGCAGCCAAATGCCAATGAATACCCCTGGCACAAGAGTAAACGTTAGCACGATGTTGAACGGCGTCCAGCCGAGAGAGTCCGTCATCCAGCCGCTGAGTAGGATTGAAATCGATTGCGTGAGATTGAGCAGCAAGAAGTTGATCGCGAACACGCGCCCTTGATACGTCGGCGGCACAATCATTTGGATCATTGCCGAAGAAAAGACCCAGTTGGCACCTGTGCCCAGCGAACGGATCACGCCGCCCACCATCAGCATCCATAAGCTGCCGGACTGCCAGAAGACAAGGTAAGCGCAGACCATCAGTACATAAGACAGCAAGATGATGCTGTGCATTTTACGGAAGTTCTCACCCGTCCAACGTCTTGCGGCAATTGGCCCAATCGCAGTGCCGATGCCTGCAGCGACATAGAGCAACCCTAGTGAGAGTGAACCACTGCCGTTGAGCGGAAAATAATCTTCGGCCAAGGTCACTTCAAGCACGTTGAGGCCACCATAGCCCAGCGCTGCAACTGCTTTGAGGCAGGCCAGCATCAGAATTGGTTTGTAAGACCAGACGTAACGCAGCCCTTCGCTAAAGCTGGTTTGCACTTGATCGTCTTCGGCTTTACGCTCGTTCACACCGTGATAGCCGCGAATCCCAAGCAAGACCAACGCCGAAAGCAGGAACGTCATCCCATCGATGATGAACGCGCCGTCTTTGCCAATCCAGTAAGTCACCAAACCACCGGCCGCCGCGCCGATCATCAGCATGACGCTCCACGCGGTGCCGAGCAAGGCGTTGCCAACCACTAGATCATC
>JAHDBS010000390.1 GCA_020630225.1 Anaerolineales bacterium
CATGGTGAACCCCCGGCTTCCCATTCGCAGTTGGTGGCCCTTCGTAAAAGACGTAGCGTTCGCCGTCTTTGTTTTCTTCCATCTGACGCTGGAAGATGTCCTCTGACTTCCAAAAGTCGAGGACGTCGTTCTCTAGTTGTTGGATATCCAACTGTGGTTTGATTGGATTGAACATAATAATTTCTTGATATCAATTCTGAGCATAGTAGTGACATAGTTTGCCATGTCATTACTATGCTCAATGTGTTTTATTGTGTAAATTCAAACGTTGCAGCTAAGCCATAATGGTCACTCTGACCAGCAGGCAATTTTTCAATTGTGAGCGGACGAAACTCCGCTGTGTGAAAGATATAGTCAATTCTGAGCCAGCTGAATGGCAGTGCGGCCAACTTCGCCAGTGAGCGTGGCACCGGAAACGTAAAGCCAACGCCATTACCGACTTCATGCCAAGTGTCAGCAAAGCCTAAATCAATTTGCGCTTTGTAAGCATCGCTGAAATCGGTCGAGTTCATATCTGCTGTAATAATGACCGGCATATCAGGATAGAGTCCAAGCCATGCTTCAGTGTCTTGCACATTTCGAATACGCTCAGCAAATGTTGCTTCCACAATGTAAGCAAACTCTGCGGGATCTAGCGTATATGGCCCTGTCACCATATGGTGCTGATTTAGTAACGCAAACGGCCCATTGGGATGCTCTACAATCAGCGCTTGGGTATTACCCACCCAAAATGAATTGCGCACAAATTCGGTCGCCTCAAACGGATATTTGCTAAGCACGCTCATCCCATCCACGCCACCTGGATCATGAATTTGATATGGGTAAAGGTCAGCTAAATCGTTTGCTAAGACAATCGCTAATGCTGGTGTCACCTCTTGCATGCCAACAATATCAGCATCTTGGATGCGAATACGTTCAGCAGTCTCAGTAAGATCAGTCGTATGTGCAAGGACGTTCATGCTAATCACACTGAGTTGTTCTGCGCCTGTAGCTGCGTTCGCACGATTGAAACGTGGCGCATAAAGCTGAATGATTAGGCCAGAGAGCAACACGCAACCAACTAACAGTCCGCGTTGCCATGTCCAAATTGCAACCACCCACGCGAGCAACACGGGAATGCTCAACAATGCAAAGAACATCATTGGCGTAATGATCCACCAATGCGTGTCGCCTGTTAGCCAGTATCCGGCACGAATGCCAATTAGGCCCCATACATAAAGCATTGTGCTGCCGATTAGCAATTGTCTAAGGAACTTACGCATTATTGTTCAATCTCAAAAGTTGCTAAGACACCAAGATGGTCACTATTACCGTCAAATGGCAGCTCCTCAATAGACAATGGTCGAAACTCTGGCGTATGCAACACATAATCTAACCTGAGATATGGAAATGGCAGCATACCCAAAGGATGTGTATTTGGGTTCGGAAAGGTAAATCCAAAACCATTGCCAACTTCAAGCCATGTGTCGCTCAAATTACCGGCAGTCAACACTTGGTACGCATCAGAAAAATCTGTACCGTTGAAGTCCATTGTAATGAGCATCGGTAAGCCAGGCGCGGTTGTACGTTGCCAATGTAATGTTTCTTTAGCATTCTCAGAACGCTCATCAAACGTCCAATTGATCGTGTGCGTAAACTCAACCGGGTCCAATGTAAACGGCGCTGTCACAATGTAATGCTGATTCGCCCAAGCAATTGGCCCATATGGCGAGTCCACAATCACTGCTTGCGTGTTGCCTACCCAAATGGTGTCCGACTCAAACTCAGTTCGCTCAAACGGGTACTTACTCAGGACGCTCATGCCATGAATGCCCCAAGGCTCATGCCACTGATATGGATACTTCTCAGACAACATTTCAGTCAATGTTGTTGCCATTAGAGGGTCTCCCTCTTGCAGCCCAACAAGATCAGCATCAGCGTTGGCAATGATGTCGGCTGTAATCTCGGGTCGGTCAGAGACACCTAAAACATTGAAGCTAGCAACAGAAAAGATATTGTCACTAGTCGCAACCTGTGGCGCATTAAACCGCGGCAGATACAGCACAATGGTCAAAGCTGTCACAATAGAGCATCCCAGCAACAGCGATTTACTTTTGCTCCAAATTGCAATTGGCCACGCCACAATCATTGGTAAAACCAACACGGCATAAAACATCATTGGAATAATGATGGGCCATTTCCAGTCGCCAATCACCATATAAATTAGGCGAATTGCCGCTAACGACCAGACATAAACAAGCGCTAAACGCGTCAGATTTGTTTTTATTTTCACTTGGTAAAGTTCGTTGTAATGTTCATAAAGTTGTTGTTTTCCGACTTTACATAGTAAACAAAATCGGACAACAGCAACCCCACTACTTCACTACAATAAAAAAACTCTCGCCCCTAAAAAGGGACGAGAGTCAAATTTCCCGCGGTACCACCCTGATTGCTTTTGCATAACATGACAAAAGCCACTCGGTTGCAATGCGTATTCACATTGCCGTTCAGATAACGGTGAACGATACCGGATCCCCTACTCTCTCTCGATTTCAGGTTTCAACTCCAGAGGGATTTTCAGATTACGTTGCTGTCTGGCTTGCACCGCCCCAGACTCGCTAACGAGCAATTGTGTAATCGTACTCGACTCTATCTACGCTGTTTGGCGTTATTGATTTATAAAATTATGCCACATCTAATGGGCAATCGGCTAATAGCGAATTTCAACCTCACTAACCAGCCTGCGGTTTCTAATTTGCCTAAAAGTCGTCTGGGTCGTCTTCAATGAGATGCGGCAACGGCTCTACGGTTTGCTTGAGCAAATCATACATGTAGTCCAGATTTGCTTCGTGCAAGTCAGCAACCAAACCGCTCAGCAAAATTGCACTACGCCCCATTGATGGCAAGTCAAAGTAAGCCAAGTCTTTGCGGCGCTTGCCATGTTCCAGCGCACTTTTAACTTCTGCTTCAACTGCGGTGATGTATTCAATTAGGTATTCAACCGTTTTACCAATTTCACCACGCAGGACAACCTCACCGTGGCCTTGCACCACGTTTTCTAATTCGTAGTCCAAGATGTTTTCAAGGGATTGCAAATAGGCTTTATAGTCGCCATCTGACAATACGGGAATTGGCATCATCGTGTCAGACGCAAACAAGACTTTGTCTTCTTTGACCAACACAGTAATGAGATCTTCACTGTGTCCTGGTGAATGGTTCAAGATCATGGTCTTGTTACCCAGGTGCAGTTCCATTGACCCATCGTCAAAAATAACTTCTGGTAATACTAGCTTCAACCCACGTAGCTCTGAGTTTTGCGCTTGGGCACGCTTCAATCCTTCACGCCCAACGGTATCCATCAAGTTGCGGCACAAGGCATGGCTCACCACTTCAGCTTCAGGGAAGAAAGATGCCCCATATGTATGGTCTGCATGGTAATGCGTCAGAATGAGATACCGAATTGGGCACTCCAATTTCTTCTCAATGAACTTGCGCATTTCGCGGGTTTCTTGAGGGAAAAGAAGCGTATCAATGAGCGCTGCCCCAGCTGGAGTAATAACTGCTCCGGCAGTGACTTGCGCATATAAATCGCTGGTGAAGACATAAACGTCATCTGCAACGCGTTCAACCTGTAACACTAGAAATATTCCTTATTTTGAGTTCGATTTTTTACCCATTCCAACATTGAGGCATACAAAAAAACCGGAATAGTGATAAATCCACTAGCGCTTATAAAAGCATGTATTTCCGGTCAACGCACAACGTTTGGTTTTCGTTTTTTTCAGGGCGCGCGTAAGATAGCACAGCCGCCCCTGACGTGTCAAATTTTATGATCCTACAGTACTAGATAATATTTTTACTCGTACTGTCATTTATTAGACAACGTGTTGTGACTGTGTCGTCACAAAAAAAAGACGACTGATAAAAATCAGTCGCCTTTGGGTGTCTATAGAAGATACCTATACCCCACGAATACCGTGTGACCGCTGGTTGTACCCTACCAATAAGGTAAGGCGGATCTCGCTCTCTCGAGCTGCCTTGGCTAATCCGCCGGATAGGCCGCCTATCGCATTAGCGAGTAGAAGAATGAGATCCATTTGTGTGAATGTAGGGATTAACCGATGCGTATCATCACCTGCATTGTCGGGCTAAGTGATATTAGCATGAACTAAAATTAGTGGCAACTTTACGTTGCAAAAGAATTTAGCAAAAGCAGAGCACCCATATGATTACCCCAAGATTTATATTGAGCACAGCCATCAACATTGTAATGTTGATATTCTTCATTTCTAGTCTGAACAGCCCTGAAGGACCAAGCTATTGGATCTTGGCATATCTAGCGCTGTCCATTTTTCTAAAAACACGGCGCTATCAAAAAGAAAAAGCGCAAATCAATAACATGGGGCAAATGCTAGAAGCCGAGCTAGAGCGTAGACAGCAAGAAAAGACCTCAGTTGAGTAAACCAAAACACCCCAAGCACAGTGCTTGGGGTGTTTTTATTTGAGTTAGATAGTTAGTGTTGCCGCAGAAGAA
>JAHDBS010000391.1:0-1590 GCA_020630225.1 Anaerolineales bacterium
CATCCATGTAAGCTTCGGCTTCTTCAATTTTTCCAGCTGTTAGTAATTCATCAACAGTGACACGGGTGATGCGCATCTCTTCACGAAAGTCAAACACAGGTGGGGAAGTTTCTGCTTGATTCTCATCAGTGTTGGTCGCAGCTACAGGTGGTGGCGGGATAAGTTCAGGGTAATGTTTTTCGATCACCTTTGCACTAATTTCCTTTCCAACTAAGCTTGCCGTTGTTTCATTGATGATTTGTGATTCTGGGTTTTGAAAATAATTTGTCCCGAGCGGGCGTGCCATCAGATAGTGGTGTGCCCATTCATGCGCGGTGGTATTGATTGTGAATCCTAGACTTGTCGTTTCATAGACCATTGCGGGATATAGTGAAAGCCCACCTAAGGGGACAACTAAGGAGGCGGCGTCTAATTTTGTATCGACAGTATTCTCTAGCGCTTCAATATCAGCTAAGGCTGTATTTGGGGCTAGGTCTGCGAATTCAATTTGTTCAATTCTGTCACGCCGCGAGACAATCATGCGCTCAGGTAAGGCTGTAATTGAAATCGCGACGGGTGGAATAACTTGCCCTAAGGTGCTGAAACCTTCTTCTAGCAAAACTTGTGAAACTTGGGCCTGTAGAACTGCCTCAACCGTATTGCGTTGCGTTTCCATGTTTGCTCTTAGTATTGCCAACTCCTGAACCAATATCTCTGCATCTGCATCATCCTGATCAGGATCACTATAGATGCGTTCAATGTCACGTTCTAAGCTTTGGGCTTGGCTGACAAATGTGAAATAGTCTCGTACATACTGACTGGCATCTGTGTCGTTCAAGTTTCGGTAGTCAGTATTTAGTAGCGTAGATCCTTTTTCAGCTAATGCGTTGGTAATCCAGGGGATATATGCAAACCGATGCTCTCGGGTTAGGCGCTTTGCGGTGGGCGCTTTTGCGGTTCCAAATGTGATTGCAAGGGGTAATGCGACTAAGAATAGGGCAACTAATACCCAAAGCCGAAGTTTATCTTTAGAATATTGCATGTACAGCTTGACGCAACTCTACGTTTTTAATAGAATTTGCGGAGATTGTTACAAATTTCACAGGGAGTTATTCCATGTCTACTAAACGCGCACTCGTCTGGGTCATCTCAATTGGGTTAGGTGTTATTCTATCTTTCCTAACGGTGTACTTGTTTGACACCACAATTGAAAAGTTCATCGTTGGCAACTTTGCAATGCTGATCATTTCGATCGCAGCTTTCTTCTGGATCTGGCTGGATTATTTCCTCGGAACAGAAATGTTGCCAGATGGCGAAGACGACTAAACCAAAAAAGTCTTTTCAAAACTAAAATGAACGTTAAAAGCTCTGCATATATGCAGGGCTTTTTGTTTACTTAGTCATTGTCTCAGAATTGCTCCATGCTGAAAGTGAAAGAATATCTAAGGTTTGCTTAGAATCTGAAGACTGCGAGATGATGCCGAATTGGTCTACTTGGTCGTTGTGTTCAAAATTGCCTAGATACTCTTTGTTGATCCAAACGTCAAAGCTTTGCTCAAATAAATCGACGCGAATGGTGTTAGTGTCAGAAACATGAGGCCAGCGTTGCCA
>JAHDBS010000391.1:1690-4499 GCA_020630225.1 Anaerolineales bacterium
GCGCCCCGTGCTAGAATCACGGCGGTTAGGAACGTAACAACTAGAACGCTCCAGAATAGTCCTTGTACTGTGTGCCAGATCCAAAGTGGAATATCTTTGGATTTGTTTTTTTGTATTGTCATGCATCATTCCCCGAAATCAGATGGAATTGAGAAATATGCGCTTCTACTTAGCGGCATTATTATTGCGCTGATTGTAGGAACGGCAATATTTGCATCTAGACAGACTGCCGTGTCAGTTGCTGAAGCTGAGACAACAACTGTACCAACGGTTGCGCTAGGCGACCCGACAGAGACTATTGCTGTAACAGCTGATTTTGTGGAAATTGCAGAGGCAACGCCTGAAACAATTCTTACTGTTACTGAAAGTTCAGTCAGCACACCTGTTATTACACGTGTTACGCCGACTAACACTGCCACTGCCACAAATACGCCAACTGCGACCTATACGCTGACCCCATCAAACACACCAACAGAAACGCCGACATCCACAAATACGCCAACGTCAACTGCTACGCATACGGCCACGGCAACATACACACCAACGCCAACCCCAACTGTTGGGCCTACTCAAGACGCAGCTGCAGGTAGTCGGTTTTTTGAATTACCGATTCTAATGTATCACCGCGTAGAGCCTTGGCCTGAAGACGCTGGAGAGTTGCGTGAGGGATTAACAGTACAGCCAGATATGTTCAGGCTGCAGCTTGAATACTTGCGTGACAATGGGTACGAGGACATTAGTCTGTATGAAATGCAGTATGCACTCACGCAAGGGCGAGAGATCCCTGAGAAATCAGTGATTTTTACGTTTGATGATGGATACCGCGACAACTATGAGTATGCGTTTCCAATCATGCAGGAATTTGGTTTCACTGGAACCTTATTTCTTGTCACTGAGTTTATGGATGAAGGCCGGGAAGAATACCTAACATGGGATATGGCTCTTGAAATGCATGAAGCTGGTTGGGATTTAGAACCACATACCAAAACACATGCGTCGCTCACTGAGCATAACCATGATTATGTTATCTACGAAGTGTTAGGGTCTATGGAAACCATCAAGCACTATGTTGGGTATCAACCGCGCTTTTTTGTGTACCCCTATGGTGCCTATGACGATGATGTCGTGCAAATTATCCGCGACATTGGATTTTGGGGCGCGCTCACTACTAAGCGTAGTTTGACTCAAAGTATTCACTATCCCCTTGAGCGGGGCCGCATTCGAGTCAGCGGCCGCGACACGATGCAGGATTTCAAAAATCGGTTAGCACCACTGCCGACGCCGACCCCTGAAGGTGATGGCGTCGATGAGTAGAATGCTGGTCTCTCTCTCTTTGACGATACATCGCATCGAAAATAATTGATAAATACAAAAGCGCAACGTCTGTGCTTATAACACTTAGTCTCGACATTCCTGAAGTTGAACTTTGTGTGCGTTAAATCCCCTGTTTGCTCCAATTTTCACAAGCTTGATAGTTTTTGAAAGTGTCAGATCGATACAATTCGACACATATTCTGGCAAATTCTATCTATTGAGCACTCCTTGAACGCATATTCTTCCCGCCTGTCTGGGTTTTACAAACATAGCCTTTCTGAACGCGTTGCGCTTTTGCAACAGCTTACGGATCTTGATGACCAATCTATTGCGGCGTTGAGTGGGCAAGCTGGCCTTAGCACGTCTCAAGCCGATCACATGATTGAAAACGTGATTGGTGTTCACGGCCTGCCGCTTGGCATTGCTGCAAATTTCACCATCAATGGTCGTGATGTGCTTATTCCGATGGCGCTTGAAGAACCTTCAGTTGTAGCCAGTGCCAGTTTTATGGCAAAGCTGGCACGACCAAGCGGCGGGTTTACCTGTAGCAGCACCGCGTCAGAAATGATTGGCCAGTTGCAATTGTTGGATGTGCCTGATGTAGATGCTGCGATTGCAGCCTTGAACGCAAATAAAGCTGCGCTGCTAAGTGCTATTGATAATTTGCACCCATCCATCAAGCGTCGAGGTGGCGGCGCTCGTGACATAGAAATTCGCCAGATTGCCGAGTCGCCCATTGGCCCTTTCTTGGTCGTACATCTCATTTACGATACGCGAGATGCGATGGGCGCGAATGCGGTCAATACGGCAGCTGAGTTTCTGGCTCCCGAAATTGAAGCACTCACTGGTGGCCGTGTGCATCTTCGCATTTTGTCTAACCTGACCGACCGACGCATGAGTAAGGCACGGGCAGTGTGGACAACAGATGCACTGGCATTTGGCGACTTCACAGGTGAACAAGTCCGCGACGGCATCATCGAAGCATGGGCCTTCGCGGCCGCTGATCCTTATCGTGCTGCAACGCATAACAAAGGCATCATGAACGGCATTGATCCTGTAGTCATTGCAACCGGTAACGATTGGCGGGCTGTTGAAGCTGGTGTCCATGCCTATGCAGCGAAAGATGGCCGCTATACAAGTCTTTCGAAATGGTCAAAAGACGCTGAAGGTAACTTAGTCGGCGAAATTGAAGCGCCAATGGCCTTAGGGATTGTTGGTGGCGCAACCAAGGTGCATCCCGTTGCGCAGGCTGCGCTCAAGTTGATGCAAGTTGAAAAAGCAAATGAGCTTGCCGAAATTGTCGTTGCTGTAGGGCTAGCCCAGAATTTAGCAGCGTTACGGGCCTTGGCAACAGAAGGGATCCAGCGCGGACATATGAGCTTACATGCCCGCCAAGTTGCTGTTGCAGCTGGAGCAACAGGTGATCAAATTGAAAAAATTGCAGCCCAATTAGCGGCTGAAAAAAATGTCCGCGTTGCGCGGGCGAAAGAATTGC
>JAHDBS010000392.1 GCA_020630225.1 Anaerolineales bacterium
GGATCATTTCATTTAGTGCGATATCTGTATCGTAATTGTCATTGATTGCAATCCATAGGTCAGGCACCTTGGTCACTAAATCAAATTGCAATGCAGCATCACGAATGCCTAAAATGACGGCCTGTTGGCGCTGCGTACGTTGAATGTCACTATCTTGATGACGCGTCCGGGCGTAACGCAACGCGGTGATCCCGTCCATAGTTTGTAGCCCAGGCTCGACCACAAAGGTCATATAGCCATAATCTTCAGTTGGAAAGCGGGCGTCGTAAATGCGCTTAGGTACATCGACCTCAATTCCTTCTAAGGCGTCAACAACTTCGACCACACCTTGGAAATTGACCATCCCATATTGCTCAATAGGAATGCCAAAATTGAGACGCACCACATCCATCGCGGCTTGCGCCCCACCACCCGGTAGGTCGTACAGTTCACCAAAGAAATAGGCTTCATTGATGCGCGACTCAGAGCGCCCCTGATTAACAATCTGATTTGGCATTGCTACCCACAAATCACGGGGAAAAGACAGCATTCGCGCTGTATTATTGTCATAATCCAAACGCACGGCCATCATCATGTCTGTGCGGACAGGCTGTCCTACTTGGTCGGGTCTAGCATCAACGCCCAGCACTAAGTAGTAATGAACACCTTTCGGGCGCAAAAAGTTGAGTTGCGTAATTGGCTGCTTGGTAATTTCAACAATTTCAGGCAGTGCTGTTGGCGTAGCAGTTGACTGTGCAGCAACTGTTTGGGTTTCAACTACATCTACGGCTAAGTCTGAAAACGGCCCTTGAACAGTTCGCCCTTGAAATGCACGGAAAGCAAAGACCATGGTGATCCCAATATTTAGAACAACCACAAATGCCATTAGCCCAACCACATAACGCCAAATATTACGTCTAGCCTTTTGTTGACGGGGCGGATGGCGTTGTTCTCTCAAACGCTCTTGTTCGTAAGGTGTGTATCGGGTACGGCGGTTGCGCATGTGGCAGACTGTGTCAGTTAGGGTCTAATTCCTTAACGGAATTCTGAGTCGAATATCGGAATGTAACTATTCAGCAAAGATCTTGATTACTCAACAAGCCAACTTCTCAAAATAGAATTTCAAGATATAAATTTCACAAAAGTTGGGCGTCTATGCACTATTGAGGAGTTACGAATAAATAACAATACTTGGAATTTCTAAAATAATTTCAAAATGTCGACTATAGTCGGTGAACCACCGCTAACTGCTTGCCAAAACGTTGGCGAGAAAATTGCAATGAAATATCGTTACGGTTACATACCGAGAAATTGACCAACGCTCACATTCTCTCTACAATACCCCCATGGCAAGTCTCTTGCAAATTGATGTCACTCTACTAGATCTTACTAGTGCAACAAACCGGCCACAATTAGGCTGGATGTTAGAAGGCGCCCCGCGCAATGCGGCCCGTCATCGTGCACAAGATCAACTTCTGCTATTTGTTGCGTTACACGCTGGCCCAGCAGCGCCTGCTCGGCTCTATGAAAGCCTGTTAACTGCAGCCTATGACGCTTACTTTAGGTCTACAGGCACAGTTACGGCATCTGCGCGTGATGCAATCTCAGCCGCTAACCAGCAGCTGAAGATTGTGCCTAACGCGCAAGGATCACAAGCTTCAATTGTCTGTGCTGTCGTCAAAGACAATGAGCTATACGTTGTTCAGGCCGGGTCTTCACATTGTTTTGCGCTAAAGAACAATGCTGTTGAAGACTTCAGCTTACTTCCTGAGCTGACGCGCCCATTAGTTGGCACAACAGACCCTGACTTCCACTACTCACATTGCAGATTGAGCGGAAACGAATATTTACTGGTTTCCCCATTTATCAATCACAACATTACTGACAGCCGCATGCAGCGCGTGAGCCGAGGCACCCCGCGTGTCTTCATGAGCATGCTGCTGAAAGAGTTTGGCAGCAATTTCCGCAGTCTTGCTGCGCACATTACAGTTGAGCAGCCGAGCCAAACCATGGCGCATGCGGCCGCCTTTGCGGCAGAACGCTTTGGCCTACAGCAACAGCCTGCTGAACAACCAGCGCCGGCCAATATTCAACAAGCAATTGCTCAAATTGAAGACCAATCGGTGTCGAACGTTGTCGCCCCTGATGAAACCCTCATCGATACCGACACAAAAGAACTGATTCTGGGACAAGAACCGCAGTATGACTCACCTGAGATCTACTCGGAACCAATTCCAGAGCCTGATCCCGTCGATATTCCTGAGTCGTTCACACAGGAAGTTCAAACTGCAGCCGCAGGTTGGATTGACTCAACACCTGAACCGGTTGTAGAACCAGCTCCAGAACCCGTCCGTCCAAAAGCAGCCTATGTCGAAGACAGCAGCTATGCAGCTGAGTTTGAAGACGAAGAATTGGAATACGAACCACGCGAACCCCTTAGTGAGCAAATATCAGAGCGGCTTTCTGGCTTCTCAACTGGATTGCGCAGCTGGTTTGTGAACTTACCGCTCGTCAATATGCGCGATGGCATTGAAAACGGCGTTGGCGGCTTGTTTGGCTCCATTACTGGTGGGGGCCGTAATATTGCCGGCCGACTAACGCCCCGCGAGCAAGATGAACGTCCAATTTCGCCACAAGTCTTGCTTTCAATTGCTATTCTCATTCCATTAGTCATTGGGATGTTGGCCGCGATTATCGTTATTCGCTTCGGACGCGCTGCTCAATATGATACGCACTATGCGCTTGCGATAGAACAAGCAACAACCGCACGTGGTGCAGCAGATCAGGTTATTGCGCGTAACTCTTGGTATGAAGTTGTGCGAGAGCTCAATATCGCCTCAACCTTCCGCCCAAATGAACCTGGCCTAACGCAACTACGGAGCGAAGCAGAAGCCGCTCTGGATCAGATTGAAAACGTTATTCGCGTTCGCAATCCACAAGTGATTGACACAAGCGAACTCCCACGCGGCACTGAGTTTGATCACATGGCTTATGTAGATGGGGCCTTATATGTAGCAGATCAAGATCTCGCTGCAGTCTATCGGTTTGAACGCAGCACTGAAGGTAATTTCTACCTACTAGATGACAACTTCAACTGTAGTGGCCGCAGCGGATTGTCAGAGCTCACCTCAATTATTGATATTGCCCCCCACTTTTACCCAAATGAAAGCGGTAAATTAGGCATCGTTGCTCTAAGTGCAGAAGGCTACCTAGCCCACTGCGCCTCTGGCGAAAGTATGATTGGCAAGCAGCTAGAATCATTAGCATCTGGCTGGGGCCGCCCAACACAAATTGAGGTATTTTCAAACGCACTCTACTTGCTCAATCCTGCCTTCCAAGCGATTTGGGTGTACGAGGCAGCAGGTAACCTTGGCGGGCTAAATCCACAACCGTTTGATTACTTTGGCGCAGACAAACCAGACTTGTCTAATGTGATTGACTTCACAATTGGCAACGGCGAGGTCTATCTGTTGACCGACACTGGGGAAACTTGGCGCTGCTCACGTGGCACCACTGACGCCTCACCATCATGTGGTTTGATGGTCTTCCAAGACTCACGGCGCGACTTCCCAAGCGGCGAACGAATTATGGACATCCGTCAGCCGTTTGCGATCCAATACACCGCGCCTCCTGAAACCTCGCTCTACATTGTGGATAATGCGACCTTTGGTTTCTATCGTGTAAGTACAGACGGTGTGCTGCAAGTGCAATATAAGCCACCAACGCAGATTGAAGGGCGCCCAACAGCGTTTGTCGCAGGCAACGCGAAAGAATTGTTCTTCGCTTCTGGCACGCAACTGTACGCAGCAACGCGGCCGTAACTAAGACTTAATCACAAAGCGGGCTCCTAACGACCTTCGGTCGTCTTTAAGGAGCCCGCTTTGTATTTAAGGGGTTTCCACTGTCTACAACGCAGATTGAATAGACCCGCCATCAAAGTAAAAGGCTTGCCCAGTCACAAATGACAACGTGGGAGAGGCAACCATCGCCACATACTTACCAAACTCTTCCGGACTGCCAGTGCGCCCCATCGGGATAATTTGCGCCGCAATAGCTTCTTCTTCGGCAACACTTCGCCCTGACATTGACGCACGTTTTTCAAAAATGGACGTCAACCGCTCTGTCGCCGTAAACGTCGGATTGACCGAATTGATTCTCACATTGCTTGGCGCAACTTCTGTGGCTAACGAATTTAGCATCCCAATGACAGCCATCCGAATTGAGTTAGACAGCATCAGGTTTTTGACGGGCTGTTTCACAGAGACAGATTGAATAGCGGTCACGCTGCCTGTCTTGCGTTCAACCATATGCGGCACGACAGCGTAACAAAGCCGTACTGCGCTCATCAGGGTCAAGTTGGTTGCCGCTTCCCAATCTTCCGGCCCAAAGTCGAAGAAGTTTCCGGCTGGCGGGCCACCCGCATTTAAGATCAGCATATCGATCTGGCCAAAATTTTCTAAGGTTACTGCCACA